>JBGTIG010000211.1:0-2709 GCA_041745755.1 Lysobacterales bacterium | reverse complement strand
CGACGGCAGCATCCGGTCGACGCCTCCACGATGGCCATGCTGCGCCTTCCCTTTGCGCTGCGACCTGCGCATCGCCTGCCGTTCGCGGCGCCGCATTTCGTCGAGCGCGTGCTGCGGGACGAAACTGCGCACACCCGCGACGCGACGCTATCGACCACGCTCGACCTTCGCCTGCAGCGTGTTCTCGAGCGCCAGGTCGCTCAGCACATCGCCCGCGAGCGTGCGCGCGGCGTGCGCAATGCCGCCGCGCTGCTGGTCGACACGCGCGATCTCGGTGTCAGGGCGCTGGTGGGATCGGCCGACTTCTTCGACGCCGCGATCGCAGGCCAGGTCAATGCCTCGCGCGCGAAGCGCTCTCCCGGCTCGACGCTCAAACCCTTCATCTATGCGCTCGGCCTCGACCAGGGAGTGCTGCACCCGCACACCGTTCTGCGCGACGTGCCGACCGCGTTCGGCGCATTCGCGCCGGAGAATTTCGACGGCCAGTTCCTCGGGCCGGTCACCGCGACCGAAGCGCTCCTGCGCAGTCGCAACATTCCCGCGGTGACCGTGGCCGCGCAGCTGGCGGGCCCAAGCTTCTACGAGTTTCTCAAGGTCGCAGGGATCAGCCGCATGGCGAGCGAGCAGCACTACGGCCTGGCGCTCGTGCTCGGCGGTGGTGAAGTGACGATGGAGGAATCGGCGGGGCTGTACGCCATGCTCGCGAACCAGGGGCGCCTGCGGCCCCTGCGGCTGCGCGAGGGCGATCGCGCAAGCGAAGGCACGCGGCTGCTTAGCGCAGAGGCGAGCTTCATCACGCTCGAGATGCTGCGCGGGAACCAGCGCCCCAACAGCGCATTCGCCGCGCGGGCGGCGCGCCTGCCCGTCTACTGGAAGACCGGAACCTCGTGGGGCTTCCGGGATGCCTGGACCGCTGGCGTGGTCGGCCCCTATGCGCTGGTTGTCTGGGTCGGCAATTTCGACGGTTCGAGCAATCCGGCGCTGATCGGCGCCGAGGCCGCGGCACCGCTGTTCTTCCGCATCGTCGATGCGCTCGCGGCCCACGATGCCGCGCTCGTGGAACCCCTGCGGCTGCCGCCGCCCGGCGTGCGCAAGGTCGAAGTCTGCCTCGGCAGCGGCGACCTGCCGAACGCCTGGTGCCCGCAGCATTCGCGTGCGCAGACGTGGTTCATTCCCGGCAGGTCTCCGATCCGCGTCAGCCAGCTGCATCGGCGCGTGATGGTCGATTCCCGTAGCGGGCGCATTGCCTGCCCGCCGTACGACCCGGAATTCGTGTCGGCGCAGGTGTTCGAATACTGGCCCTCCGATCTTGCGCGCGTATTTCGCCAGGCGGGAATGGCGAGGCGTACGCCACCCGCGCCGCCGATGTGCGGGAGCGGTCAGTTCGTCGCGGCGCAGGACGACGAGGCGGTTCGTATTACTTCGCCCCGACGCGGCGCAAGTTATGCACTGCGCAGCCGGCGCGGAGCTGCTCGCGAAAGCAGTGTCGCCCCAGGCGGCTTTGTTGAACACGGCCCCGCCGCCGATGAGGGTTCCGAGCCCATCGTGTTCAACGCCACGGTCGACGCCAACGTCTCGGGCGTCTTCTGGTTTGTCGACAACGCCTATGTCGGACGCGTCGAGCCGGGCGGCTCGCTGGCGTGGCCCGCGAGTGAGCCCGGCTCCTACACCGTGCGCGCGGTGGACGACCGTGGCCGCAGTGACACCCGCGAGCTTCGCGTCATCGCCGAGCGCTGAGGCTTCCGGCGTTCGCCCGGTTCGACCCGGCGCTGGCTACCCGGCCCCCGCCCCCGCCCCGTAGCAGCGCAGCTTGCTGCGCTGGATCCCCCGCGTTTCCGGTTCCGCCACCTTCGCGGCGGGCCTTTTCCGGGTTCGGGTAGCGATCCCTCGCTAGACTTGCGCGCTTCGAATTCCTGGATGGAGCAACAGCATGCGACACGCTCTTGCGCTGGTGATGTGGCTGGCATGCGCCGACGCCTCTGCGGATGCGCTGGGCGACCTCCAGGCCAAGCTGGCGACGCTGGCAGGGAAGGATCCGGTGCGCGCCCGCGTGGCGTTCACCTTCGTGCAGCGCAATGCCAGTGATACCGACAAGCGAATCCCCGCGACCGTCGTCGTCGACGCGAATGCGACCCCTGCCGGGCTCGGCATCGACTTCAGCCGTGCGACGCTCGACGGCGCCCGCGCGGAATTGCGCCAGACTGATTCCGAGGCGCGGCGTCCGATTTCCGACGCCTTGAACGAACTTGGCGCAGCCGATGTCGACGGCTATCTCAATGCCTCACCCATCCTGCTGCGGGCGTTGCGGCGCGCGACACTGGTCAAGGACGCGATGGACAGCTGGAAGGGCCGGTCGGCGCGGCTGCTGCGGGTCAAGTTGCGGCCGCTCATGAGCAAGCAGCAGCGCAAGTACATCAAGAAGGTCGACGCGCACGCCCGCATCTGGCTCGATGCAGACGGCGTGCCGCTGGCCGCCGAACAGACGATCAAGCTTTCGGGGCGCGCCCTGCTGGTCGTGAGTTTCGAATCGACGAACGCGCAGACCTTCGAGTTCGCAAGCGTCGGCGATCGCCTCGTCGTGCTGCGTCACCATGTGGAAGACCAGACTTCGGGCGGCGGCGAGAGCGGCTCGCGCACCACCGATGCGCGCCTCACGCTCGCGTCGCCGGCGACTGCCGCACCGGCCGAGTAGCCTGACGTCGCCGGCGG
>JBGTIG010000210.1:0-7114 GCA_041745755.1 Lysobacterales bacterium | reverse complement strand
GCCAGCTGGGCGTCGCGGTAGTCGCTGCGCCAGCCCTGGCGGAGCGCCTCAGGCGCGGGATCGCGCTCGCGCGAATAGTTGCGGTAGGAATTCGGGTAGCCTCGTTCGCTTGAGAACCGACGGCCGTCATCCACGCGCCGCGCCTGCGCGTCGGCACCGCGGCTGGCCCCCGGGGTGACCCGGTAATCGCCGGTTGCGCGGTCGCTCACCCCGCGTTCCCGCGCGATCCGATCCGCAAGCTCGCTCGCGTCGTTGTCGATCACCCCGTCGCCGCGACGCGTGTAACCCTCGCGCGCGCCGCCGTCGTAGCGGCGGTCGCGATTGTCGTTGCGATCGCGATACGAATGGCGGTCGCGGTAGTTGCCGTAGTACGGGTAGTAACCGCGCGAATAACCGCCGTACGGATAGCCGAGCCCGGAAGAGAATCCCAAGCCGAACCCGATGCTGGGTCCATAGCCCCATCCGTAGCCGCCGTAGCCGCCATAGCCGCCGTAGCCGCCGTAGCTGCCGTAGCCTGGGGAGTACGGGCCGTAGTAGCCGTAGTAACTGTCGTAGTAGCCGCGATCCGGACGCGGGCTGTAGTAGTAATCGCCCCCCGCACCGTAGCTGTCACCGTAGTACCCGTCGTCGTAGTACCTGCCATCGTCGTAGCCGCGGGAGTCGTAGTCGTAGTACCCGTAGCCGTCGTTGTAATAGCCGTAATCGGGATACGTCGCACAGCCGGCCAGGAAGGCCAGCGCAAGCGGCAGCAGCATGCGTTTCATGGAAGGTCCTGAGAGTGGCAGTCGCGGATTCACGCTTTCTTCATCCTGTGCCCGACGCGGTGAATTATCACTGAATCCTGCCGCGCCACCCTGCGACGATGTCGCGGTGGCGCTACGACACCTCGCGAAACCTCCCTGAACTTGTCGACGCCGCCCCTATACTCCGCTGTCGCGCGCAGAGCCCGTGGAAAGCATGTCACGTCACCAGCCGAGCGGTCGCTGGCAGTTGGGCCTGGCCTTCGCGCTCGTCACCACCGCGTGCTGGGCGACCCTGCCGATCGCGCTCAAGGTGACGCTCGCGGTGCTCGACCCGATCACCCTCACCTGGGCGCGCTTCGTGTTCGCGGCAGTGGTGGCGGCGATCTGGCTTGCGGTGCGCGGCGAGCTTGCGCACTTCAGGCGACTGGACGCCGGCGACTGGACGTTGCTCGCGATCGCCAGCGCCGGGCTGATCGGCAATTACGTGTTCTATCTGTTCGGCGTCGATGCCACGAGTCCCGCCAACGCGCAGCTGCTGATCCAGGCCGCGCCGCTGCTGATGGCGCTCGGCGCGATGGTGGTATTCGGGGAACGCTATGCACGCTGGCAGTGGTTCGGATTGCTGCTGATCATCGCGGGGCTCGGCCTGTTCGCGCATGATCAATGGCGCCAGCAGCCGGCTGGCGCGACGTACCTGGTCGGCAGCAGCTGGGTGTTGCTCGCGGCCGTGGTGTGGGCCGCCTACGCGCTCGCGCAGAAGCAGCTGCTGACCCGGCTGTCCGCCGCCGCCATCCTCGGATTCATCTTCTTCGTGGCGGCCATCGTGCTGACTCCGTTCGCGCATCCACGCACGCTGCTCGATCTCACTCCCGACGCCCTGGGGCTGCTGCTTTACTGCGCGTTGAACACGCTCGTCGCGTACGGTGCGTTCGCGGCGGCGCTCGTGCACTGGGAGGCCTCGCGCGTGAGTCTGGTATTGGCGCTGACCCCGATCCTGACGCTGCTCTCGACTTACGTCACGGCGTGGCTCGCACCCGGCGCCATCGACGCGGAACGCGTCGCGCTGCTCGGCTGGTGCGGCGCCCTGCTGGCGGTGGCGGGTTCGGCGCTTGCGAGTGTGGGCAACCGCGGCGGTTCGCGCGCTGCGGTCACCCCGATTGCGGCATCCCCGGTGCCATGAAGCGCGACCACGTGCCGGCCGACGAGCTGCCCACCATCGATTCGATCGAGATCGCCGCCGCGCGCATCGCGCCCTGGGTACGGCGTACCGGGATCCTGCGTTCCGCCAGCCTCGACGCGCTGGCGAACTGCGAGATCCTGTTCAAGTGCGAGAATCTGCAGCGAACGGGCGCATTCAAGTTTCGCGGCGCCTGCAACGCGGTGTTCTCCCTCGATGACACCGAAGCCGCGCGCGGCATCGCGACGCAGAGCTCGGGCAACCACGGCGCGGCCATCGCGCGGGCAGCCCAGTTGCGCGGCGTGCCCGCGTACGTGGTGGTGCCCGCCAACATCGCGGCGACCAAGCGCGCGGCCGTGGTGCGCAATGGCGCGCGGGTAATCGACTGCGAGCCGACCCTCGCCGCCCGCAACGCGGGAATGGCCGCGGTGATCGCTTCGACGGGCGCGGCCGCCGTCCATCCCTACGACGATGCGCGCGTGATCGCGGGACAGGGCACCGCGACGCTCGAACTGATCGCCCAGGCCCGGAAAATCGATTTCGCACTCGACACCGTGATGGCACCGGTGTCGGGTGGCGGCCTGCTCTCCGGCACCGCACTGGCGGCACATGGGCGTGATGCACGCATTGAAGTGTGGGGCGCCGAGCCCGCCGCCGCCGCCGACGCGCAGGCATCGCTTGCCCAACACCGGCGCATCACCGACTGGCCGATCGCCACGATCTGCGATGGTCTGCGGGCGACACTGGGCGTGCTGCCTTTCGCGATTCTTTCGAAGCATGCCGCCGGCATCGTCACTGCGACCGAGGAGCAGATCGTCGCCGCGATGCGGTTGCTCTTCGAACGACTGAAACTGGTTGTCGAACCCTCAGGCGCGGTGCCTCTGGCGGCGATTCTCGCCCATCCGGGGCGTTTCGCCGGCAAGCGCGTAGGCGTCATCCTCTCCGGAGGAAACGTCGATCTCGAGCGCCTCCCCTGGCAGTGAGGTCGGCAGCCCCGCTCAACGGGGGACGCTGCGCTTGTCGCGCCGAGCGGCGGGGCTTAGCCTTGCAGCCGTTCGAGGCCGCTTCGGAGAGTTCCCGTGTTGACAGTCCTGATCGCGAGTTCCAAGGGCGGTTGCGGCAAGACCACCCTGGCGACCAACCTGGCCGCGGCCTACGCGCAGAACGGCGCGCGCGTGGTCATTGCCGACGCCGACCGGCAGCGTTCGTCCACGCGCTGGTGCATGAAGCGGCCGGCGAACCTGCCGGGCGTACTGCCGATCGACGCCACGCGCAGGCGTTGGCGCGAGGACGTGCCCGCCGACGCCGATGTGATGCTGCTCGATGCGCCTGCCGGCACGCGTGCGCGCGATCTCGAGGACGTACTCGACGCGGCGCATGCGCTGCTGGTGCCGGTGCTGCCGTCGCAGATCGACATGGAGGCCACGGAAGACTTTCTCGCAGAGCTCAATGAGCTGCCCCGCGTGCGCAAGGGCAAGCTGGCGGTTGGGCTCGTCGGCAACCGGCTGCGCCCCTGGACCACCAGTTCGACCATGGCGGTCGAGTGGATGCGCGGCTACGGCCTGCCCGTGGTGGCGGAGATCCGCGATGCGCAGGGTTACGTCTTCCTCACCGGCCTCGGCAAGAGCATCTTCGATTACCGGTCCGAGGAAGTGCGCAAGCACCAGGCCGACTGGGTGCCCATGATCAAGTGGCTGAAGCAGCACGCCTGATCCACCAAAAAGCAAAAAGGGGACGGAGGCAGGCAAAAAAGAAGCAAAAAAGGGGACGGAGGTAATTAAGGCGCACCTTAATTACCTCCGTCCCCTTTTTTTCGAGATCAGGCGACGAGGAGCGCCTTGATCTTCTTCATGGCGTTGGCCTCGACCTGGCGGATCCGCTCGGCGGACACGCCGTATTCGTTGGCGAGATCCTGCAGGGTGGCCTTTTCCTCGGCCAGCCAGCGCCGCGTCAGGATGTCGCGCGAACGCGCATCGAGTTCCCGGAGGCCCGCGTGCAGAATGCCGACCTGATGCTCGTCCTGGCGTTCGCTCGCCAGCAGCACATCCGGTGGCGCCTGGGGATCGACGAGGTAGGCCGCGGGTGAGGGCGGCGCGTCGTCGTCGTCGGCGTTCGGCGAATCAAAGCCGATATCACGACCCGACAGGCGCGATTCCATCTCGCGCACGGTGGCTTCGGGCACATTGAGGTCGCGCGCGACGGTGCGCACTTCTTCCGCGTTGAGCCAGCCGAGGCGCTTCTTGGAGCGGCGCAGGTTGAAGAACAGCTTGCGCTGCGCCTTGGTGGTCGCGACCTTGACGATGCGCCAGTTCTTGAGGATGAACTCGTGCATTTCGGCGCGGATCCAGTGCACCGCAAAGGAAACCAGGCGCACGCCCTGGTCGGGGTCGAAGCGCTTGACGGCTTTCATGAGGCCGATATTGCCTTCCTGGATCAGGTCCCCGAGCGGCAGGCCGTAGCCCTTGTAGCCGCGCGCGACGTGCACCACGAACCGCAGGTGCGCGAGGATCAGCTCCTTCGCGGAATCGAGGTCACCCTCGAGGATGTGCCGGCGCGCCAGCGCCTGCTCATGCTCGACGGTGAGCACCGGCACGCGATTGACGGCGGAGATATACGAGTCGAGCGAGCCCGTCGGCGCCGGGATCGGGTACTTGCTGGCAAAGCTGGGAACAACCAACGCTTGCGCGGTCATCCATCACTCCTGATAAGGCATGAAAGAAGTTTAGCACTCGCACCATAAGAGTGCTAAGCCCCCTGAAAGTTCCGGAATCAACGGTAGAGAGGTGCCACTGAATACCGCGGGACCAGCGGGGTTCGATCCGGGCCCGCGGCCGGGATTCCCTCGGGGAAACCCCTGAAAGATCCCGTCGCCTTCGGTGCGCCGGGCGACCTCTGCCCCGCTCGACTGGATCAGACCGCTCGCCAGGTGACAGGTTCCCTACCGGGCCAGGGATCAGGCGGACTCTGCGTCGCAGCGACCCGCCACGAAACGCATCCCCGTGATCCTTGCAGTGGTGGACAGACGGTCCGGCGAAGCGGGGGGCTCAGCTGGCGGCGGGAGGCAGCCGCCAGTCGATGGGAGCCGCGCCGCGGCCGGCGAGGTAGCGGTTGGCAGCGCTGAAGTGGCCGCAGCCGATGAAGCCGCGATGCGCGGAAAGCGGCGACGGGTGCGGCGCGCGCAGGATGCAGTGCCGCGTGCGATCGAGCAGCCGTCCCTTGGCCTGGGCGTAGGCGCCCCACAGCATGAAGACGAGTCCTTCGTGGGCGGCGGCAAGCCGCGCGATGAGCGCATCGGTGAAGCCTTCCCAGCCCCGGCCCTGATGCGAGCCAGGCCTGCCGGACTCGACCGTCAGCACCGAGTTGAGCAGCAGCACACCGCGCGCCGCCCAGGCCGCGAGATGGCCGTGGTCCGGCCGCGGTACTCCGGTGTCGCGCTCGAGCTCGGCGAGGATATTGACCAGCGACGGCGGCGCTGGGACGCCGGCGGGCACCGAGAAGCAGAGTCCATGGGCCTGTCCGGGACCGTGATACGGATCCTGGCCGAGGATGACGATCTTCACCGACTCGAAAGGCGTGGCGTCGAGCGCGGCGAAAATCGACCTGCCCGGCGGATAGATGACGCGCCCCCGGGCCTTTTCGCTGCGGAGGAAGGCGCCGAGTTCGCGCATCGATGGCTGTTCGAACAGATCGCCCACCTGCGCCAGCCATGAACTCGCCAACTGCACCGGGGGCGGCACTGGCATGGTGCCCGGTGCGCCGTCGCCCGATCCAGCCGGCGTGCCCCCGCTCACCATGAACGGCGCTGGCTCCCGTGCGTCGCGGTCGAGGCTGGTCCGTTCGCGGCGCTCATCTCGAGGAAGTACGCACCAGCCCGATACCCATTAACCCGACCCGCGGCGCCCGCGCGCCACGCGCAACTGGAAACTGAGCTTGGTCACCAGCAGTCGCTCCTCCACGGGCTTGTGCACCAGATCGTTGGCGCCCGCGCGCAGCAGCGCCGACTGGTTGGAAAGATTGTCGTCGGCGGTCATCACGAGCACCGGGAGCTCGCCGCGCGCGTACCCGTACTCCCCGCGCAGCTTGTCGAGCAGGTCGCGTCCGTTCTCGCCATCCTTGAGATAAACGTCGGTGAGCACGATGTCGGCCACGCAGCGCCCTTCGGCGCGCGCGGCATCAACCGCAGCGAGCGCTTCGCGCACGGTGGTGACGTGCTGCACGGTGAATCCGTACTTTTCGAGCATGCGGCGGGTGGCCATCGCGACCACGCGGCTGTCCTCGAGGTAGAGCACCTGGCCCTCTGCGGTGTCGGCCGGCGCGACATAGCCCGAGATGAACTCCGCGAGCGCGCGGAAGCCGAGCCCCTTGTCGAAATAGTCGGTCACGTCGCCGGTCATGCCGGCGGATTCGAGACGCTCCTGCACGTTGCCGGAAATCACCACGATCGGGATGTAGGCCTGCGGCGAGTTTTCGCGCACGTGTCGCGCGAACGCGATGCCGTCCATGTCCGGCAGATCGAGCGCGATGGTGATGAGATCGACGATGCCGTCCTCGAGCGCGCGCGCCGCAGCCTGGCCACTTCCGCACGACGTGACCACTGCGTTCGGCAACTGCTGGCGCAAGACCTGTTCGATCATCATCCGCGTGACCTTTGATCCATCGACCACCAGAACGCGTGGCGCGTCGGAGGCGATGTGGCGGGTAATCTGGTCTTCCATCGATGCCTCTCGTGCTGCAAGTTCGCGGCCGGCGACACGACCGGCAAGCCGATCGCAGCGGTCACGGCTTCGGCTTCACGGCGCGACCGACGCCCCTCGAGCCGTCAGCGCGGCCGACCTCGCGCAAGCCAACCGGAACACGCTGCCCAGGCGCCGAGCCAGCCTAACATGGCGCCCGCCAGCAAGGTCGCGAAAACGAGCGTGATCGACACCCCGTGGAGTTCGAATCCCTGCGCGAAATTCTCCGCAAGCGCAAGCGCAGGCGCACGCAGCGCTGCCAGGATCCCGGCCGCCGCGAACAGCGCGAGCAGCGCGGCCAACGCTCCGTACCAGAGCCCGGCATAAAGGAACGGCCGCCGCACGAACGCATCGGTACCGCCGAGGAGCTGCACCACGGCGATTTCCCCCGCACGCGCGGCCACGTCCAGACGGATGGTGTTGCCGACGACGAGCAGCGCGGCCAGCCCGAACACGATGCC
>JBGTIG010000209.1:0-3051 GCA_041745755.1 Lysobacterales bacterium | reverse complement strand
TCGACGATGACATTGATCTCGGCGGGAAAATCCCGGCCGCTCGGAACGCGTTCGAAGGACATGCGATGTCTCGATCCATCGGTTTTCTTCTCCCCGTCGAGACGGGGAGAAGGTGGCGCGTAGCGCCGGATGAGGGGCAGGCGGGTCATGAGCTGCCCCTCACCCGCCCTTCGGGCACCCTCTCCCCGTCGAAACGGGGAGAGGGAAGATCAATGCGGCGCGTAAGCGCGCAGGAACATGTCGACCACGCCGGCGATCTGCGCATCGACCGCGCGCGCGTCGTGCGGGGAGGGCAAACCGATCAGCCGGCAAAGGTGCGTCTCGCCTTTCAGCATCGCGAAGAACTGGCTCGCCGCCGCGGAGAAATCCGTGATCTCGAGTCGACCGGCGGCGTGGGCTCCCCGCAGGAAGCCCGCGAACTCGTCGATGGTGCGGCAGGGACCCGCCGCATAGAACGCCCGCGCGAGCTCGCCGTCCGGCTGGACTTCGGCGATCAGCACGCGGTGCAGCGCCACCGCTTCCGGGCTGAACATGAGCGCGCGAAACGCGCGCGCGATGCCGAGCAGCTGTTCGCGCAGATCGCCCGCCGGCTGAAACTCGAAGGCAACGTGGGGCAGCGTGGCGTCGCAGTGCGACTCGATCGCGGCGCGGAACAGCCCCTCCTTGTCGCCGAAATGGCTGTAGACCGTGAGCTTGGACACGCCCGCCGCCTGCGCGACCGCATCCATGCTGGTCGCGGCGTAGCCCTGGGCGAGGAACAGCTCCTGGGCCGCGCCCAGCACGGCCTGGCGCTTCTCGAGGTCCTTCGGGCGACCAGGACCGAGGGGGCGGGGCATCGGGATCATTAAAAAACTATACAGTACAGTTTCATTGAATTACCATACGGGTCAGTTCACTAAGCCGGTGTCGCCATGTCCCAGCCTTCGGGTTCTAGAGCACTTGTCCTGCCGCTGACCATTGTGGCGCTGTGGGCGAGCGGATGCAGCAAGCCGGAACTGCCCGCGCCGACCCCGCGCCCGGCCATTGTGGTGCAGCCCGAGGGCGCTGGCACCTTGCAGGCGCAGACGTACGCGGGGGAAGTGAAGCCACGCTTCGAGGCGGCCGTCGGCTTTCGTATCGCCGGCAAGATCGTCGAGCGTGCTGTCGATGCGGGGGCCCGGGTCTCGAAGGGTCAGTTGCTGATGCGTCTCGATCCCGGCGATGTTGCGCTCGGCGCCACGGCCGCGCTCGCAGGACGCGCGCAAGCCGAGGCCGATCACGCGCTCGCCAGGTCCGAGCTCGATCGTCACCGACAGCTGTTCGAACGCAAGTACATATCCAAATCCCTGCTCGACGCACGCCAGTCCGCGTTCGACGCCACCGCCGCGCGCCTCCGGCAGGCCAGCGCGCAGTCGACGGAAGCGGGCAACCAGGCCGCTTACGCGACGCTGCGCGCGGACACCGACGGCATCGTGACCGCGGTGCTCGCGGAACCCGGCCAGGTGGTAGCGGCCGGAACCCCGGTGCTGCGGGTTGCGCGGAACGAAGAGATCGAGGTCGCGATCAACGTTCCGGAGAATCGCGTGACGGAATTCAAGGTCGACCAGCCCGCACGGATCGAGGTGTGGGCGCTCGGCAACGCGCGGCGCGATGGACGTGTGCGCGAAGTCTCGCCGCAGGCCGACCCGATGTCCCGCACCTACCCCGTGCGCATCGCGATCGATGACGCCAGCGGCCTCAAGTACGGCATGACCGCCCGTGTCGGCGTGGCGCGCCCGCTGCCGCCGGGCGAGGTGCTCGTGCCGCTCGCTTCCATTGATCAGCTGGACGGCAAGACCGCGGTATGGCGGGTCGATCCCGTCACCAGCAAGGTCGCCCGGCACGTGGTCGAGGTCGTCAACTATCGCGAGGACGGCGCCCTGGTGCGCGGACTCGACGCCGATGCGTGGATCGTCGCGGCGGGGGTGCACAAGCTCGACGCCGCGCAGCGCATCGCGCCGATCGACGCACGCAATCGCGCCGTCGTACTGGGCGATCAGGGCAAGCCGCCGGCCGCGGCGGCGGCCCTGCCGATTCCGCGATCCGGCAAGCCTGCCTGATCCGCGCTTCCGCGGAACACGCAACAGCCAGGGGGCACGCGTCTTGAGCAGATTCAATTTGTCGGCCTGGGCACTGCGCAATCGTGCGCTGGTGCGCTACTTCATGCTGGTGTTCGCCGTCGTGGGGGCGTGGTCGTACTTCCAGCTTGGCCAGTCGGAAGACCCGCCTTTCACCTTCAAGGCGATGGTGATCCGCACCCAGTGGCCGGGTGCGAGCGCGGCGGAGGTCGATCGCCAGATCACGGATCGCATCGAAGCCAAACTGCAGGAGCTCTCGAGCGCGGAATTCATCCGCAGCTATTCGCGTCCGGGCGAGTCGCAGGTCATCTACGTGTCCCGCGACAGCATGACCTCCGACCAGCTGCCTGCCCTGTTCTACCAGGTGCGCAAGCGCGTCAACGACATGCGCCACACGCTGCCGGAGGGATCGGTCGGGCCGTTCTTCAACGATGAATTCGGCGACACCTTCGGCAACATCTATGCGCTGCACGGCCGCGGCTACACCTACGCGCAGCTGAAGGATTACGCGCAGCGCGTGCAGCGGGAGTTGCTGCGGGTGCCCGACGTCGCCAAGGTCGAACTGGTGGGCGTGCAGGACCAGCGCATCTGGGTCGAGCTCGACAACGCCAAGATCGCGACGCTGGGCGTGCGCTTCGACGAGGTGCTGGCGGGGCTTGCCGCGCAGAACGCGGTCGCACCGGCGGGCGCCTTCGAGACGCCGACCGATCGCATTCACCTGCGAACCGACGGCGCATTCGATTCACTCGAGGCGGTCAGCGCGATGCCGATCCGTGCAGGCGATCGCACCTTCCGGCTCGACGATCTTGCCCGGGTCTGGCGCGGCTACGCCGATCCTGCGCAGCCCAAGGTCCGGTTCAATGCCGAGGACTCCGTCGGACTCGCGGTATCGATGGCCGCCGGCGGGGACATCGTGAGCCTCGGCGCCGCGCTCGACGCCGAAACCGCCCGCCTC
>JBGTIG010000208.1:0-9349 GCA_041745755.1 Lysobacterales bacterium | reverse complement strand
CGCCCCGCGTTGCACGGCGATCAGCGCCGCGGCGGCCGATCCAACCACGCGATCCGCTGGCGCGTCCTGCCCGGTGGCGGCGCCGATCATGCCCTTGCGCGAGAGTCCAGCGAGCAGCGGCACCCCCAGTTCGGCGAACTTGCGAAGCCCCGCCAGCATCTGCCAGTTGTGCTTCGGCGTCTTGCCGAATCCGAATCCCGGATCGACCACCAGCCGCTTGCGGTCAATCCCGGCGAATTCACAGGCAAGCAGACGATCTGCGAGGAACCGGTAGACCTCGCTGACGACATCGTCGTAGCGTGGATCGTCCTGCATGGAGCCGGGTTCGCCCTGCATGTGCATGAGGCACACCGGTACGCCCAGTTCGCGGGCGGCATCCATCGCTCCCGTCACGCGCAGTGCGCGCACGTCGTTGATGAGACCGGCGCCGGCGGCAACGGCGGCGCGCATGACTTCGGGTTCCGACGTGTCGATCGCGATCGGCACCGCCACGGCCGCCGCGAGCGCTTCCACCACCGGGAGCACTCGCCGGACCTGTTCGCCGACCGCAACCGGCTCTGATCCGGGCCGCGTCGACTCCCCGCCGATATCGAGCAGGTCCGCGCCCGCGGCAACCATGGCCACGCCGATCGCGACCGCGCGCGCGACATTGTCGATCACGCCGTCGCCGGAAAACGAATCGGGGGTGACGTTGACGATGCCCATGATCCGCGGGCAGTCGAGTACCAGCTGGCGGCCGTTGCAATCGAGGGTCGCGGCATCCAGCGGGAAGTTCATGCCTGGCGCACCGAGTCCGCGTGCGACGCGAATTCCGGTGCCCGGACGAACATCACTGCCCCCCGTTGCCCTGGCTCGAGTAGAGGGCCGCGGACCGGGCGAGCCACCCGATTGAATCCTCATCCGCCTCGAATTGCACGCAGGCGAATCGGACTTCGGGTCGCACTGAATTTGCGAATGCGTGCTGGGCGATCGAACGGCTCAGCTTGTCGGCGACGATATTTGCGGCGTCGATCGCGGTCGCCGGGGCGAGCACCGCGAAGCCGTCGGATCGTGATCGCGCAACCACATCGGCGGTGCGCACGTTGCGATTCACGAGTGCGGCAAGCTCGATCCAGAAACAGTCGTATTGGGCGTCGCCGAGGTCATCGTTCAAGGCTTCGGCGTTGTCGATGACCGCGCTCACGATGCTCACCGATTGACCGTAGCGCAGCGCCCGCTCCGACTCGATATGCGCCAGTCTGCGAAGCTGCTTTCCGGTCCAGAGTCCGGTGATCGGATCGCTGGCCGCCGAATAGTCGAGCTTGTGCGCCGCGAGCTTCAGGCGCTCCTGCGTGAGCTGGAGTTCCTGGCGCAGCGCGTCCAGATCGTCCTCGTGGTCATGTGCAACACTGGTATCCCGGACCCCGATCTGAAGCAGCGATTCACCCTCCACCGCGATGCGCGACGCGGTGATCTCCGCCCAGAAAGTGCTCCCGTCCGAGTGCCGCAGCAGGCAGGTATGCGCTTCGCCGTTGGCGTGCTGCCCGCCGCCGCCCAGCAGCCGGTCGATGTGCGCTTCGGAATCCGTGCCGTCAGGCTGCAGGGGGGGCGCGAGATCCGCCAGCAGGCAGTGCTTGAGGAAATCCCGATTCCGGAACCCGAACAATTGCATCGCGGCCGCATTGGCGTCGCGGCAGCCCTGCTCGTCGAATACCAGTACGGGCTCCGTCACATGCCCGAGCACCTGTTCCGCCCAACCGTTGCCGAGCGCCGGCGTGCCGGCTGTATCGGCCGTGTCGGTGGTACTCATCGAGCGCAGCTCGCAGCGAGCATCCTGGTCGCATTCCCGGGACCGTTTCAGCCCCGACTTTAGCGCAGCGCATGTGCCAGCAGGGAGTCGACGTCCCGAGTGCGACGCCTTGCCGGAACCGAACGCAGGCAGCCGGGTGTGACTGAGCCGGCTTCGAGCTGCGCGGGGGTGGACTTTCGCCGACCGCGACCGCCGCGCCCTACGAATGTCGGCGGTGCCCGCCGCTTCACGTCTGCGTGGCGGGATCCGCGATGCCGGGCGCTCCGGGCGAGCTGTCGCCGCCGCTTTCGCCGCGCTTGTTGCGGCGATCGATCTCCTCCCAGTCGCGCGGGGGACCGGGCTCCCGGCCTTCCATGATGATGGCGATCTGCTCCGCATCGATGGTTTCGTAGGCGAGCAATGCCTGCGCCATCAGATGCAACTTCGACAGGTTGTCGGTGATCAGCTGGCGACAGCGCGCGTAGGCGTCGTCGAGGATGCCGCGGACCACCTGGTCGATCTTGCGTGCGGTGTCGTCGGATACGTTCTTGTGCTGCGTCACCGAACGCCCGAGAAACACCTCGTCCTCGTTCTCGCTGTAGGTCATGGGGCCCATCTCGTCCGAGAGCCCCCATTTGGTGACCATGTCGCGTGCGATCTGGGTCGCGCGCTGGATGTCGTTGGACGCGCCGGTGGTGACCTTGTTCTCGCCGAAGATGAGCTCCTCGGCCACGCGACCCCCGTAGAGCGAACAGATCCTCGCTTCCAGATTCTGTTTGGAATAGCTGTAGCGATCCTCTTCCGGCAGGAACATGGTCACGCCGAGCGCGCGTCCACGCGGAATGATCGACACCTTGTAGACGGGATCGTGATCGGGGACCAGGCGCCCCACGATGGCGTGGCCGGCCTCGTGATAGGCAGTGAGCCTTTTCTCCTGCTCGTTCATCGCCATGGATCGCCGTTCGGCGCCCATCATGATCTTGTCCTTGGCGCGCTCGAAGTGGCTCATGCGCACGTCGCGTCCGTCTTCCCGCGCCGCGATGAGCGCCGCCTCGTTGACCAGATTGGCGAGATCGGCTCCGGAGAACCCCGGCGTTCCCCGCGCGATCACCATCGCATCGACGTTATCGGACAGGGGCACCTTGCCCATGTGGACCTTGAGGATCTGCTCGCGCCCTTTCACGTCGGGTAGACCCACGATCACCTGGCGATCGAAACGCCCGGGACGCAGCAATGCCGGGTCGAGCACGTCGGGGCGGTTGGTCGCGGCGATGACGATCACGCCTTCGTTGCCTTCGAATCCGTCCATCTCGACGAGCAGCTGGTTCAGCGTCTGCTCGCGCTCGTCGTGGCCGCCGCCGAGACCCGCACCGCGGTGGCGACCCACGGCGTCGATCTCGTCGATGAAGATGATGCAGGGAGCGTGCTTCTTGGCCTGCTCGAACATGTCGCGGACGCGCGAAGCGCCAACGCCGACGAACATCTCGACGAAGTCCGAGCCCGAAATGGTGAAGAAAGGCACCTTGGCCTCGCCGGCGATGGCCTTTGCCAACAGCGTCTTGCCCGTGCCCGGGGGACCGATCATGAGGACGCCGCGCGGGATCTTGCCGCCGAGCTTCTGGAACTTGCCCGGATCGCGCAGAAAATCCACGAGTTCCTTGACGTCCTCCTTCGCCTCCTCGACCCCAGCCACGTCCGCGAACGTGACCTTGACCTGATCCTCTCCCTGCAGGCGCGCGCGCGATCGCCCGAAACTCATCGCACCGCGCCCGCCCGCTCCGCCCTGCTGCATCTGGCGCATGAAATAGAACAGCACCGCGATGAAGATAACGAACGGCAGGGAATTGATCAGCAGCGCCTTCCAGAGGCTGCCCGTCTCGGCCGGCGCGGCAACCACCGCGACGTCGTTCTTGTCGAGGATGCGTTGCAGGTCGGGATCGTAGGGAGCGATCGTCTTGAACTTGGTCTTGGCGGTGGTCTCGCCTGTGATCGACATGCGATCAACCGCGCCGTCCGCCAGACGCACGCTCGCGATCTCGCCGGCCCGGACCTTCTCGAGGAACGCGGAATAGCCGAGCTCCTGGTCCGCGCCGGCCCGGGGCTGAAAGCTCTGGAACACTGTCATCAGCACCAGCGCGATGGCCAGCCATACCAGTACGTTCTTGACCATGTCGTTCATGAATTTTCCGTTGATGCGGGCAAGTCTGCCCCGACTTAGTTTGCCGCTTGAGCGTTCGATCCCGGCACGCGGCTTGCCGCGTCGCCGCGAAACCCGGTTGCCAGGGCGTAGACCTCCGGGCTGCGTGCCCGCGAAGCCTTCGGTTTGCGCATCGTCACTTTGCCATATCCTCGTCGCAAGTCCCTGAGGTAACCATCGAACCCGGCGCCCTGGAATAGTTTGACGAGAAACGTGCCGCCAGTCCGCAGGTGCCGATTCGCGAATTCAGCCGCATGTTCCGCCAGCTCCAGCGTACGCGCCTGATCGACGGAGGCGACACCGCTCATGTTGGGGGCCATGTCCGACAAGACAAGATCGGGTACGGCTCCCGCAAGCGCGCTTTCCAGCCTCGCCAGTACGACCGGATCGCGGAAATCGCCGGTCAGTTGCTCCACCCCGGCGATTTCCTCGAAGGGCAGCACATCGAGCGCAACGACGCGCCCCGCCGCTCCCACCCCGCCGCGCACCAGTTCGGACCAGCCACCGGGAGCCGCACCCAGATCCACGACCAGCATGCCCGGCTTGAGCAGGCGATCACGGTCGATAAGCTCCTCCAGCTTGTAAGTCGCACGTGAACGCGCTCCTTCGGCGAGTGCACGTTTGACGAACGGATCGCTGAAATGTTCCCGCAGCCATCGCTGGCTGCTCTTGCTGCGCGCCATGGCGCGGAGTCCTCTTGACGTTGCATCGATGCGGGGAAGCGGCGCTTCCGGGCCGTGTGGTGCCCGGATCGTCGCAAACCGCATGATACGCTCCGCAGCCGCCCGGCCTCGCTGCCAATCCAATGCCGCTGTCGAATTCCCATTTGCGCCACCTGCGTGGCATCGGTCACACCCTGCACCCGATCGTCGCGATCGCCGCCAAGGGCCTCACGGACAACGTCATGGCCGAACTCGAACTCGCGCTCGATCGCCATGAAATCATCAAGGTCCGGGTGACCGGCGAAGATCGCGCAGCGCGCGACGCGTTGATGGCATCGGTACTCGAGCGCAGCCATGCTGAAAAGGTGCAGCGCGTGGGGCACGTACTGACGATGTTCCGCCGCAACCCGCGCGAGCCGAAGATCGAGCTTCCAAGATAACGATCCATGCAGCTCCATGATCAGACGGATGAGGCCAGCATTGCGATCCGCGGCGTTTCCGCGCATGCGCTCACGATCGGCGACCGCGAGTGGCGCGAGAGCCTGCTGATCCAGCCGGGATTTCGCGTGGAACGATGGTTGCCGCCGCCCTTCGCCACGCTGGGGGCCGATGATGCGGATCGGTTGCTCGAACGGCAACCGCAGGTGGTCATCCTCGGCTGCGGCGATCGCCAGCGGTTCGCGCCAGCGGCGTTTTCCGCGCGGCTGCTCGCCGCGGGCGTCGGTCTCGAGTGCATGATCACCGGCGCCGCCGCGCGCACTTTCAATCTGCTCGTGGGCGAGGGGCGCAACGTCCTCGGCGCGTTCCTGCTGTCCGGGCCCGACGGCGCGTGAAGCCATCGCCCGGGTGCGCGTGGCGATTGTCGCTTGCCCTGGTTTCGCTCGCAGTCGCGGGCGGCGTAGCCGCGGCGCCGGAGTTGACGGTGTTCGCGGCGGCGAGCCTCAAGGAATCGATGGACGACGCGGCGGCCGCGTTCCAGCGTGAAACGTCCGAGCCGGTTCGCGTCTCCTACGCGGCCAGCTCGGCACTGGCGCGACAGATCGAACGCGGCGCACCGGCTGATGTGTTCGTATCGGCGGATACCGACTGGATGGACCATCTGGCGTCGCGTGGACTCATCGACGCGCTGTCGCGCCGGAATCTCCTCGGCAATCGGCTCGTCCTGGTCGCCAGTCGGGCGGGCGGCGGCAGCGACTCTTCTGGTGTCGGCTCCGCACCCTCCTTCGAACCGGTGCGCGGCGTCGCTCTGCCTTCGGTCCTTGCCCACGGACGCATTGCGCTGGCACGCACGACTGCGGTGCCCGCTGGTCGATACGCGCGATCGGCGCTCACATCGCTCGGCTGGTGGCCCGCGCTCGCACCACGACTCATCGAAACCGAAAACGTCCGCGCGGCGCTGATGCTGGTGGCACGTGGCGAAGTACCGTTCGGCATCGTGTATGCCACCGATGCGCGCGCCGAACCCGCAGTGCGGGTGCTGGCGGAGTTTCCCGCGATGAGTCATCCGCCGATCGTGTATCCCGCCGCGCGTGTCGCTGCCAGCGACCACGAGGGCGCTGCCGTCTTCGTGCGGTGGCTCGGCAGCGACGCGGCCATGGCGATCTTCCGCCAGCGCGGCTTCACCGCCGCCGGGGAAGGCAGCGCTCGATGAAGTCGCCCGGGTGAATCGTTCCTGCAATGGCGACTGACTTCAGTGCTGCGGAGGTCACCGCAATTGCGCTCAGCCTCAAAGTTGCCGTGGCCGCCACACTGGCCAGCCTGCCATTCGGCGTGGCGACGGGATACCTGCTGGCCCGCCATCGATTCCCCGGCAAGCTGCTGCTCGACACGCTGATCCACCTTCCGCTGGTGCTGCCGCCGGTAGTGACGGGATACGTGTTGCTCATCGCTTTCGGTTCGCAGGGCGTCATCGGGCGCTGGCTTGCGGACAGCTTCGGCATCGGCGTAGCGTTCCGTTGGACCGGAGCCGCGCTCGCGAGCGCGATCATGGGATTTCCGCTCATGGTGCGCGCGATACGTCTTTCCATCGAGGCCGTCGATGCGCGGCTCGAGCAGGCAGCGGCGACCCTCGGCGCGGGACCCTGGCGGGTGTTCATGCGCATCACCCTGCCGCTCGCGTGGCCTGGCGTGGTCGCCGGCGCGCTGCTCGGATTCGCGAAAGCCCTCGGCGAGTTCGGCGCCACCATCACCTTCGTATCGAGCATCCCGGGGGAAACGCGCACGCTGTCCGCAGCGATCTACGAGATGCTGCAGGTACCCGGCGCGGAAGCCGGTCTGTGGCGGCTGACGCTGGTCGCCATCGCGATCTCGTTCTCCGCGATGCTGGCATCGGAATGGCTGGTGCAACGCCAACGTCGCGGTGCAGGCGAGTGAGCGAGACGCCTGTGCGCTTCATGCTCGACTTCGCGGTCGCCCGAGGTGATTCGTTCCATTGCAGCATCTGCCTCCGCACCGACCAGCGGGTCATCGCACTGGTCGGGGAGTCAGGCATCGGCAAGACCACGCTGCTGCATGCCATTGCGGGACTGACCCGCCCGAGCGCGGGCCGTATCGAGATCGCCGGCCGCTGCCTGTTCGATCGAACGACAGGCGTCGACGTCCCCGCGCACCGACGCCGCATCGGGTACGTCTTCCAGGATGCACGGCTGTTTCCGCATCTCGACGTGCGCAGCAACCTGCTGTTCGGCACGCGCGGCGACCGTCCCGCCGGGCAGGGCTTCGGTTTCGATGACATCGTCGAGCTGCTGGGAATTTCCGCGCTGCTCGCGCGCGCCACCACGGACCTATCCGGAGGCGAGAAGCAACGCGTGGCCATTGGCCGGGCACTGCTCTGCCAGCCCCGGGTGCTGTTGCTGGACGAACCGCTCTCGATGCTGGATCTCGGACGGCGCGACGAGCTGCTGCCCTACCTGCAGCGACTGCGCGACGAGACGTCATTACCCATGATCTACGTCAGTCACAATCCCGAGGAAGTCGCGCGCATTGCCGGAGAAGTGCATCGCATCGGCCCGAGGGGGCATTGACGCCCCGCGCTGCCACCGACGCTCAGCGGATGCTCGTGCTACCCGGGTGCCGGCGCAATCTCGCGGCCCGCGCAGCGGCGGACTGCGCATGGGCAATCGAGGTTTCCGCAGTCGGCTTGAGCGTGAACCGCGAATGGCCACGCTCCTCGATGTACTCGAGCCACTTGCCGAGAAAGGCGTTGATGCGCAAGCGATAGCCGAACACGGTCTTCGGCAGCACCATCCGACCCAGCACATCCTCGATGCGTTGCTGATTCTCGCAGGCGACGATCTCCGCAACGCGGGCGTCGCGATAGAAGCGGAGCTCGGCACCCGGATTGAACTCGGTCTCGCCACCGCTGGCGTCCGCGAACGCATAATCGAGGCTCAGCAAGGTCGTGTAGGCCTGCTGCTCGCGGATGGATAGCCAGAGCGGCTGATCGCCATCGACGTGGGACACGTAACTCCCGGGCGACAGCAGGTGCGGCGAGAACAGGCGCGCGAGGCGCCAGTAATTGTCGCCATAGAGCCCCATGAGATACGCGAACGCGGTGGCGTTGCGAGTTGCCGGGCGATGTCGATCGAGGGACTGCATGTGCCGACGGTATACCCCGATCGTGCGCGCGAACAGTCTTGACTTTGCGAGGTTCAAGTTGGCGAAAGCGGCGTTCCCGCAAACCCTTGCGGACGCGCTAGTATTTCCGGCTGGACCTCCCGTCTCTCCGGGTACCCGTCGGCTGGAGCCAGTCTCGCGATGACCCTTCTCGTCATCTGTGCAGTTGCATTCTTCGCGTCGTGCCTCACGTTCTTTTCGGGCTTCGGGCTAGGCACCCTGCTGCTGCCAGCCTTCGCATTATTCTTCCCGCTCGAACATGCGGTCGCGATGACCGCGGTCGTGCATGTGCTCAACGGCTTCTTCAAGCTCGTCCTGGTGGGTCGGCACGCCGATCGCAACGTCGTGCTCCGTTTCGGATTGCCGGCGGTGGTGGCCGCATTCGCGGGCGCGCTCGTGCTGTCGTGGCTCGGGGACGCAACGCCGCTGCTTCGCTACGAGGCGTTCGGGCGAGATTTCGAGTTGACCGCCACCAAGCTCGCGATCGGGTTGCTGCTGATGGTTTTCGCCTTTGCGGAAGTGATTCCGCGACTGCGCGATATCGCATTCAAGCCGGCATGGATGCCGCTCGGCGGCGCCCTGAGCGGATTCTTCGGCGGCCTCGCCGGCATGCAGGGAGCGCTGCGCTCCGCGTTCCTGATCCGCGCCGGTCTTTCGAAGGAAAGCTTCATCGCCAGTGGCGCCGTCATCGCCACGATGATCGATCTCTCGCGCATCGGTGTGTATGCGAGGGAACTGCCCACGATCGCCGCCGGCTTCGATCCTGTGGTCGTTTCCGCTGCGGTGGCATCGGCGTTCGCCGGCGCCTTCCTCGGCAATCGACACCTGCGCAAGGTCACCCTGCCAACCGTGCAGCGTGTGGTAGCGGTAGCCCTGCTTGCCGTGGCGCTGGCGCTCATCGCGGGCTGGATCTGAGGCGCGCGGCGGCCACTTTCCGGATCCCGCGACCGGGCAGTCCGGATTTCGATGGTGCCCGGGGCCAGACTCGAACTGGCATGGCACGAGGCCGAGGGATTTTAAGTCCCTTGCGTCTACCGGTTTCGCCACCCGGGCGTTGCGTGCAGCGTATCCAACGGCGGCATCGAAAGGTACCGGCGCGACAGGCAA
>JBGTIG010000207.1:0-3853 GCA_041745755.1 Lysobacterales bacterium | reverse complement strand
ACCAGGTCGGCGCGCAGCGCGTCCGGACTCGCGATCGCCGTGTACGCCAGCGCGACCTTGTGGGAAAGCGGCAACTGCTTGCACGCGCGGCGCACGACATCGTCGACCACGATGCGGAGCAGACGCATGACGCCCGCCGGGTGTGCTGCCAGCGCCCCGGCCCGGGTCTCGAAAACCTGGAGGTCGGCCGACTCGCCGTTGTCCGTGAGCGCCGGATACACGGCCAGGCCGCTGTCGCTCTCGATGCACTCCGGAATGTGCGCGGTTTCGAATCGACGCATGCCGATCCGGGTGTGTCCGCCCGCCATTGAGCTTGCGAACGCCGCTTGCGCACGCTCACCGAACTCCGCACGCAGCCCGGCCAGGTCCCGGCTGGCGGCCACGACCGCGTGGTCCCCATCCAGCAGGCGCACGCGCAGTTGCAGGTGCGCCGGCAGCACTTCCGCATCGAAGTCGGCGGGCACGATTCCGGTACCGCTGCGTGCAGCGAGGAAACGCGCGAGTTGCGGCACCAGGCTTGCCGATTCGTCCGGTTCGGTGTCGATGAAGGCGCGCGCGAAATCGGGTGCGGGCACCACGTGACGGCGCAGCACTTTGGGCAGGCTGCGGATCAGCTCGGCGACGCGCTCCTCGATCATGCCCGGCACCAGCCAGTCGGCGCGCTCCGCGGGCAGCGCGTTGAGCAGGGCCAACGGCACGTCGACGCTGACGCCGTCGTCCTCGCTCCCAGGCTCGAAGCGGTAGGCCAGCGGCAGGCGTTCGGATCCAAGGTGCCAGTATTCGGGGAACGCGTCGCGAGCCGGCGTCGTGTCGATCAGCACGTCGCCGAGCGACCACAGCAGGCCCCGTCGCAGTTCGGGATCGAGCCTTCGATACCAGGCGTCCAGTCCCACCGCGTCGTTGACGTGTTCCGGAATGCGATGTCCGTACCACTGCGCGAGTTCCTCGACCTCGCGCAGCAGCCCGTGCCGGCGACGCTTGCTCTCCTCCGCGACTGCCGCGTCCAGCACCTCCCGGTTGCTCGCGATGAAACCTGCGCGCGCGTCGATCTCGCCGCTCGCGAGACCCTCGCGCAGGAAAAGCTCGCGTGCGAGACCGGGATCGAAGCCGGCATAGTTCACGCGGCGACGCTCGGCCAGCGGCAACCCGAACAGCGTGACCTGCTCGTACGCAAGTACCTTGCCGGCCGCACGCGACCAGTGCGGATCGAACAGCCGTCGCTGCACCAGGTGCGCGGCCTGCTGCTCGATCCACGCGGGCTCCACGCGCGCGTTGGTCAAGGCGCGCAGGCGCCCGGTATCGAGCAGGCTTGCCGACAACAGCCAGAGCGGCGGCGATTTCGCCAGCGAGGAGCCCGGGAAAATCGTGTAGCGACGACCTCGGGTACCTCGGTATTCACCTCGCTCGTCCTTGCGCGCCACCTGCGTCGGCAAGCCGCTCAGGAGCGCGCGGTGGATCGCCTCGTAGCGACCGCTGTCAAGTTCCGGTTCCGCGTGCTCGACCACGGGCCAGCGACCTTCCCGTGCCACCAGCAGCAGCTGTCGATGCAGCTCGCGCCATTCGCGCATGCGCATGAAGGAGAGAAAATGCGCGGCGCACCACTCGCGCAGTCGCGACTGGGTCGAAGCGGCGTGCGCGAGCTGGTACTCACGCCAGAGTTTCAGCACGCCTGCGAAATCCGAGCGCTTGTCCGCGAAGTGCGAATGCGCGGCGTCCGCTGCCGAACGAGCGGCAGCGGGGCGCTCGCGCGGATCGGGTATCGACAGGAATGCGGCGAGTACCAGCAGTTCCGGCAGTGCACCCAGTTCGCGCGCGGCGATCAGCATGCGCGCGAGCGCCACGTCGAGCGGCCAGCGCGCGAGCTCCCGGCCAATCGCCGTGAGCGTGCCTCGATCCGTTCCGAGCGCGCCGAGTTCCTGGAGCTGCTGATAACCGTCCGACCAGGCACGCTCCGGCGGTGCATCGAGGAACGGAAACGCCGCCGGGTCGCCGAGCCCGAGATGCAGCATGCGCAGGATCACGCCCGCCAGCGAGGAACGCAGCAACTCGGGATCGGTGAACGTGGGCCGGGTTGCGTAGTCCTCCTCGGCGTAGAGGCGCACGCAGACGCCGTCCGCCACGCGTCCGCAGCGGCCACGGCGCTGATCCGCGCTCGCCTGCGAGATCGGCTCGATGTGCAGGCGCTGCACCTTGTGCCGATGCGAGTAGCGACTCACGCGCGCAGTTCCGGGATCGATGACATAGCGGATGCGCGGAACGGTCAGCGAAGTCTCTGCCACGTTGGTTGCCAGCACGATGCGGCGGCCGCGGCCGGGATTGAACACGCGATCCTGGTCGCGGGAGGACAGTCGCGCGTACAGCGGCAGGACCTCGGTCGACCGGTAGCCGCGGCGTTCCAGAGCATGGTGCGCGTCGCGGATTTCGCGTTCCCCCGGCAGGAACACCAGCACGTCGCCCAGCGGATCCTCGCGCGTCAACTCATCCATCGCGGCCAGGATCGCAGCGGTGCCGGCGCGCTCGTCCTCGTCCGCGTCCTGCTCGCGCGCCGGTGGTCGCCAGCGCACTTCGACCGGATAGCTGCGACCCTCGACGTCGATGACCGGCGCCCCGCCGAAGTGCGCGGAGAAGCGCGCCGTGTCGATCGTCGCGGATGTCACGATGACCTTGAGGTCGCGCCGTCGCCGCAGCAGCTGCCGCAGGTAGCCGAGCAGGAAATCGATGTTTAGGCTGCGCTCGTGCGCTTCGTCGATGATCAGGGTGTCGTAGCGCGAAAGCCACGGGTCGCTCTGGATCTCGGCGAGCAGGATGCCGTCCGTCATGAACTTGACCAGCGCGTTCTCGCCGACTTCCTCGGTGAAACGCACCTGGTACCCGACCAGGCCGCCCGCGCCGATCTGCGTACCGAGCTCGCTGGCAACCCGCCTCGCGACCGCGCGTGCGGCGATTCGGCGCGGCTGGGTGCAACCGATGAGTCCGCGTGCACCGCGCCCGGCCAGAAGGCAGAGCTTCGGCAGCTGCGTGGTCTTGCCCGAGCCGGTTTCGCCGGCCACGATCAGCACGGGATGCGCCGTCACCGCCTCGACAATGCGCTCCGCTTCCCTGGCCACCGGCAGCGATTCGTCGAGTTCGATCGCGGGCACGCTGGCGCGGCGCGCGGCGGTCTTCGCGGTCGAAGCCAGGAAATCCCCGTCAACGCGTGCGCGCCGCGGATCGTTCGCGGCGACACCGTCGCGTTCGATAGCACGCAGTCGCGCAATCAGGCGCCCGCGATCGCGCGTCTGCACTTCATCGAGTTGACGCTGCAACGAACTCTGGCTCATGAAAAATTCGCGAATGCGCCGTGGCGAAGCGCCACCGGGAGTGTCGCAGATGGCGCTCCCCGAACCCGAATGCAAGATGCCGGAAGCGACGCGTTCGGCGCGGCTCCGCGATGGGAAACGCCTTCCGGAGGGCGGATGTGGAGCCGATCGAGGCAACGGGGATCGCGCCGCCCGTCGGCCACCAAAAGCCGCAGCGTGCGTATTGCGGCAAAAACCGGGCGTGGCGGTCGATCCAGCAGGCCGCCCCTCACCCGACGCTGCGCGCCACCCCACTCCGTGCCCCGGCCCGAGCCTCGCTCGGGCGTTCGTAGTTGCGCGAGCCCGCGGCTCGCAGCAGCACGTACTCACCCCCGTTGTCACGGGGCGAGGGGAAAGGCAAGCCACCGTCTCGCCGTTGTCATTGGGCGAGGGGGAAGGGAACGCCGCCCTCTCGCGGTTGTTGCGGGGCGAGGGGGAAGGGACGCCGGGCGGGCATAAAAAAACGGCCCCGTTTCCGGGGCCGTTGAATGAGTGCAATGAGTATCTGACTTGCG
>JBGTIG010000206.1:0-2684 GCA_041745755.1 Lysobacterales bacterium | reverse complement strand
GGGGACCGTCGGCGCGCCGGGCCCTAGCGGTGTCAGGATCCGCCCGCGCCACGAATTCCCCGGAGGCGGCCGCGCCAACCGGCGCTGCAGGCGACATCGCGAACGCCTCTCAGCCGCGCTGCGCTTCGAGGACCATGGCGGCCAGTTCGCCCTTGGCCGCAAGCTCGAGCGCGATGTCGCAGCCGCCGATCAGTTCTCCGTTGATGAACAGCTGCGGGAACGTCGGCCAGTTCGAGATGCGCGGAAGGCTGGCGCGGACCTCGGGATCCTCGAGCACGTTGATCGACTCGAATCGCGCGCCCGCCTGCTGCAGCGCGGCGACCGTCTGCGCGGAAAAACCACACATCGGGTACTGGGCGGTGCCCTTCATGAACAGCACCACGGGGTGGCCCTCGATGAGCTGGCGAACGCGGACCTGCGCGTCCTGTCTTTTTTCCTCCACTGGAGGCTCCTGTCCGGGTGACGGTGCATTGTATGCCGGCGTGCGCGATGCGGGCACTTCGCGGTCGCCGACAGTCCGGGCGGCACCCCCGGATTGCAGGTTTGCCGGCCGGTCATGCGGGGATGGCTACACTTCGGCCCCGGCTTCCCTCAACCACCCCGACTCCGAGGAAACTCCATGGCCATCGAACTGCCCGCGCTGCCCTTCGCCCGTGACGCCCTCGCACCGCACATCTCCGGCGAGACCATCGATTTCCACTACGGCAAGCACCACAAGGCCTACGTCGACAATCTCAACAAGATGATCGAGGGCACTGAGCTCGATTCACTGCCCCTCGAGGACATCGTACGCAAGGCGGAAGGCGCGATGTTCAACAATGCCGCGCAGGTCTGGAACCATACTTTCTACTGGAACTGCCTCTCGCCCGAGGGTGGCGGCAAGCCTTCCGGTGCGCTCGCCAAGGGCATCAACGATGCGTTCGAGTCCTTCGATGCATTCGTCGAACAGTTCAACAAGACCGCGACCGGCACGTTCGGCTCGGGTTGGGCGTGGCTGGTGCAGCGCAGCGACGGATCCCTCGCGATCATCAGCACCAGCAACGCGGCCACGCCGTTGACCGGCGAAGACAAGGCACTGATGACCTGCGACGTCTGGGAGCACGCGTACTACATCGACTATCGCAACGCGCGGCCGAAGTATCTCGAGGCGTTCTGGAAACTGGTGAACTGGGAATTCGTCGCCTCGCAGATGAGCTGATCCCGTCGGGCGCCGAACGCTCCGGCGCCCGTTCGGGAAGTGGGGGAAGCCACGGGTTCCGGTCGAGTCGCCGATCACATCGCAGTTCCATGGCCTCGTAAAAGCCACGCTCAAGCCAGACGGCACGGACATCGGCCAATGTCTCACGGCGTTTTCGAGTGGCTTGCGGTTGAACCCCGAAGCTTGAGGGGGTCACCGCTCCCGCGAGGGCGATTCTCCCAAGGCCGCCAGGAGCGGCGCGCACTGCCCATCACGATCGATGCGACTCGCCAGTTGCGTAACCGCGCCGGCAAGCGCCTCGCACGACCTTGCGCAGAGCGTGGCGTGACCCAGCTTGCGGGCAGGCCGCGCCACCTTGCCGTACTCGTGCCAGTGCACTGCGGCCTGGGCGAGTGCGGCCGCGCGGTCCGGCAGTTCGCCGACGAAGTTGACCATCGCGCAGAATCCCCGCGCGGAGGTGTCACCGAGCGGAAGCCCCAGCACCGCGCGCAGGTGGTTCTCGAATTGCGAACACACCGCGCCTTCGATCGTCCAGTGCCCCGAGTTGTGCACGCGCGGAGCCATCTCGTTCGCCAGCAATCGATCCCCGTGCACGAACAGTTCAAGCGCGAATACCCCGACGTACTCGAAGCGATCGGCGACCGCGCGCGCATACGCCACCGCCCGCGCCTCGAGCGATTCCAGTCCGGAGGGCGCGAGGCTGAGCGACAGGATGCCCTCGGCGTGCCAGTTGCGGGTCAGCGGGTAGGCGCGGAACTCACCGTCACGCGCACGCACTCCGATCACCGACACCTCGGCATCGAAGGGCACCCATGCCTCCAGGATCAGCGCCGTACCGGTGCTGCCGAGCTGCGCCCACGCGGTGTCGATATCGCGCGGCGAGCGCAGGCGAAACTGGCCCTTGCCGTCGTATCCGAGCCGCCGGGTCTTGAGGATGGCCGGCAGTCCGATGGCCGCCACGGCGGACACCAGCTCTTCGCGGGAATCGACCTTTGCAAACGTGGGAGTATCGATGCCGAGTGCTGCGAATGCGTGCTTCTCGGCCAGCCGATCCTGCGTGATCGCAAGCGCGGCGGGCGCCGGGAACACCGGCAGCCGTTCGGCCAGCCACTCGGCGGATGCCGCAGGCACGTTCTCGAAATCGAAGGTCGCGACGTCCACCGCGTCCGCGAAACGCGCAAGCGCTCCGAGGTCGGTGAAATCCGCCTGCATCAGCGGTGCGACATCGCCGGCGCAGGCATCGGCAGCGCTGTCCAGGACACGGAAACGCAGGCCGAGCGGCGACCCGGACAGGGCAAGCATGCGCGCGAGTTGACCCCCGCCCAGGATGCCCACCACGCTCGGTTTCTGCGCGTGCAATTGCCGGCTACGCGCGCGGATCGGGCCGCTCGAGCACCGCGCGCGTCTGCTCCGCGCGATACCGGTCGAGCGCATCCGCGAGACCCTGATCGGCCAGGGCGAGTACCGCGATCGCGAGCAGCGCGGC
>JBGTIG010000205.1:0-15101 GCA_041745755.1 Lysobacterales bacterium | reverse complement strand
GGTTCGGGCATCCGCTGGACCCCGCGCGGCGGCTCTTTCCCCTCGCCCCGTGACTAACGGGGGTGAGTACGTGCTGTTGCGAGCCACGGGCTCGCGCACGTGCGAACGCCCGAGCGAGGCTCGGGCCGGGGCACGGAGTGGGGTGGCGCGCAGCGCCGGGTGAGGGGCGGCTGGACCGCGTCGCGAATCGGTTCTTGCGTTATCGCAACTTGGCGACCGGCAGAAAGGGGCGACTTTCGCAACGTGCCGTTCATGGTTCGACGGGCTCACCACGAACGGAATTTTGAGGGGCTCACCACGAACGGAATTTTGAGGGGCTCACCACGAACGGTATGACAGGATTTCACCACGAACGGTATCAAGACTTCGCGCAAACCTGGACGCGGGTGTCGCGCCGCCGGTGATGCCGCGCTGGCGTCAGCAGGAAAGGGGCTGCGTTGTCGACTTTATTTGCTTCCCGGGCAGCGCGATTGTCGCCAGTGAAAATCTTCTAGTTACAGGTTTCGCCGCGGTGGCACCAGCAGATTGCCGAAAATCAGCCCGCCCACGAGCGCGACCAGCGTCAGCGACAGCGTCACCGCGGTATTTAGCCCGCTCATGAGATCACCGCCAAAAACCAGGATCAGGGTGCGGAATCCGACGCTCCCCGGAACCGAAAGGATAATGCCCGGCACGCGCACCAGTGCGCCCGGTCGATTGCTCCAGCGCGCGTAGATATTGGCGGCGGATCCAATGACTACGCCAGCGAGAAAAACCCCGGATCCCATCCCGAGGCTGACGCCGGCCAGTCGCGTCACCGTGTATCCGAGGACGGCCGACCCGATCACCAGGGGCAGGTCGCGCCACGCGGTCTTGAACTGCAGGCCGAACATAGCGGCGCCCACCAGGAGCGCCAGCGGTTCGACCCACGCGGGCGCCGGCGAGATCGTCACGGGCTGGAGGCCGTTTCCCACCAGCAGTTGCGCGGCCGCGATTCCCGCAGCGGTGCCGAACGCGAGCTTCGCAAGCGTGGCCAGCGCGCCAGCGAATCTTGCGGTCCCGGCAGACAGGTGCTGCCTCGCCAGTTCGGTGACTGCGGTCGTCAGCGACATGCCGGGCATCAGCACGATCAGGCTCGACACCAGCACGGAGGTCAGCGAGAGCGGGGTCCAGAGCACATGCAGGCACATCGCAATGAACGCGGCGAGCAGCGCGGCGAGCGCCTCGAACGCGACATTGAGATTGCGGCTGCGCTGCGCTCGCCACCACAGGAGCCCGATCAGCAACCCGATGCCGGCAGACGCCGCGATCTCCGCCCAGCCACCGCGCAGCAACGCGGCCACGGCGCCACCCGCTGGTGCAAACGTCAGCGCATGCGCCCAGCGCGGCAGGAGCGGGTCGCTGCGCGCGAGATTGCGCAACTGCACGTAGCCAGCGCCGGCATTGAGTCGGCCGTGCACCACGTCTTCGGCGATACGATCGGCGGCGGCAAGGCATCCGAGATCCGTGCCGCCGGGCCCGAGCCGCACGATCATGGTGCGCGCGGGAAATGGCATCGCCAGTCCGGGATCGTCGTCTGGATGGGACGCTCCGTGTCGGAACGACAGGATCATTCCCGTCGGGCTGGCCCAGATATCGCAGCCGATGTCCAGCCGTCGGCAGACCTTTGCAACGGCGTCTTCGAGACGAAACGAGGAGGTGCCATAGACGTGCAGCTGCCGCGCGAGCTCGGTGACGAAGCGCACGCGGTCGTCGAATTCGTCCGGCGAGAGGGGCGCATTCGGAGCGGCGGTGACGAGGGCGGGGGGCATCGGCATAGCGTAACGCGGGCCGTGGTCCGGAACTGCGCCGCCCGACCTCGCGAATCGCTCAATCCCGGCGCTACGGCCTGCCTGCCACCGCCTGGGATCGCCGGTTGAACTGGCCGCAGGTGCGGGTGCTAGCCTTGATCCGATGAGCGAAACCGCGCTTGCGCCGCCGCAGTTCGAGATCGAGCGTACGCCGAATGGCGTGATCGGGCGGGCACGCGGTGCGTGGACGGTGACGCACGCCGCGCGGCTCCGCGAGTCACTGTCCCGCGTGCAGGAATCGGGCGTCGTGCGCATCGACGCGAGCGGCATCCAGGCAATCGATTCCGCTGGCGCAATGCTGCTGCTGAGGAACGTACCGGTCGACAGCGACGGCCAACCGGACCTCGCCACGCTCGACGGTCTCACGCCGCAGCGCGAGGCGCTGCTGCAACGAATCGCGCAGGCACTCGACACCGACGTGCCGGTCGAACGCGCGCCGGGATCCCTGTACGCGCTGTTGGCGCGCATCGGTGGGGCGGTAGTGGAGATCGCCACGCAGGTCCGCCAGTTGCTGGGGTTCCTCGGCTTGCTGCTGGTCACCTTCGCCCGCGTGGCGCCGCGGCCGACGCGCTGGCGCGTCACCTCGATCGTGCACCATCTGGAACAGACCGGACTCAATGCAGTACCGATCGTGGCGCTGCTCAGCTTTCTGGTGGGCGCGGTGGTCGCGTATCTCGGCGCGACCGTGTTCGAACAGTTCGGGGCGGGCCTCTATACCGTCGAGTTGATCGGGTACGCGTTCCTGCGCGAATTTGGCGGGTTGCTCGCCGCGATCCTGGTCGCCGGGCGTTCGGGCAGCGCCTTCACCGCGCAGATCGGCGCGATGAAGAGTCGCGAGGAGATCGATGCCCTCGAGACCATCGGCCTCGATCCGGTCGAGGTGCTGGTGCTGCCGCGACTCATCGCACTGCTGATCGCCCTGCCGATCCTTACCTTCATCGCGATGATGTCCGGCATCGTAGGCGGCATGGTGGTGGGTGCGACCTCCATCGACATCTCGCCCGTGCTCTTCGTCACCCGCCTGCAGGAATCGATTCCGCCGCGACACTTCTGGGTCGGCCTCATGAAGGCACCCTTGTTCGCGGTTGCGATCGCGCTCGTCGGATGCCTCGAGGGCTTCAAGGTGCAAGGCAGCGCCGAGTCGGTCGGCGAACGCACCACATCGAGCGTGGTGCAGGCGATATTCCTGGTGATCCTGCTCGACGCGATCATGGCGGTGGTGCTCACGGAGCTCGACTGGTGAGCGAGCTCGCTGCCCCGCCTTCCGGAGCCGGTCCTTCCGCCGAGGGCACGACGACCCGCGAAAGGGTGATCGAGGTGCGTGGCCTCGACAATCGTTTCGGCCGCCAGGTCGTCCACGAAGCGCTCGATCTCAATGTGCGCAGGGGAGAGATCCTCGGTGTGGTGGGCGGATCCGGCAGCGGCAAGTCGGTGCTCATGCGCTGCATCCTCGGGCTGCGGCGACCCGACGCCGGCAGCGTGAACGTGCTCGGCGCCGATCCGCACGGCAGCGATGCCGATCGTGCCGAGATCGAGCGCCGCACCGGCGTGCTGTTCCAGGAAGGCGCGCTGTTTTCCTCACTCGATGTGGTCGAGAACGTTGAGGTGGCGCTCCGCCAGCATCTCGACCTGCCCGAGACACTCCGCCGCGACATCGCGCGACTCAAGATCCTGCTATCCGGCCTGCCGGCCAACTCCGCGCACAAGATGCCGTCGGAGCTCTCGGGCGGCATGAAGAAGCGCGCCGGGCTCGCGCGCGCGCTGGCACTCGATCCGGAGATACTGTTCCTCGATGAGCCGACGGCGGGGCTCGATCCCGTCGGCGCCGCACAATTCGACGAACTCATTCGAACGTTGCGCGACGCGCTTGGTCTTACGGTATTCCTCATCACCCACGATCTGGATACGCTGTTCGCGATCTGCGACCGCGTGGCGGTGCTTGCGGAACGCAAGGTGCTGGTCAATGCGCCGCTGCCTGAAGTGCTCCGCAACCCGCATCCCTGGATCCGCGAGTATTTTCACGGTCCCCGCGCACGCGCGGCGGACAATGCGCATGACCGCCACGTCGCCCAGACCCAAGCCGCTGCAGGAACCTGATGGAAACTCGCGCGAACCATGTGCTCATCGGAGCTTTCACCGTCGTCATAGTGGCGCTGGCGCTCGCCTTCGCCGTGTGGCTCGGGGCCAGCAGAAGCGATCGGGACCGCAAAGTCTACGACGTGATCTTCCGCGAGGCGGTGACCGGACTTTCGCAGGGCGGGCTCGTGCAATACAACGGCATCACGGTGGGCCAGGTGCACAGGTTGTTCCTGGATCCGGACGATCCGCGTCGCGTGGTCGCGCGGATCCGCGTGGACGATGCCACGCCCGTCAAGGTCGATACGTCGGCGAAGCTCGCCTTCGCGGGACTGACGGGCGTCGCGCTGATCCAGTTGACGGCGGGCAAGCCTTCGAGCCCGGCGCTACGCCCCAAACCGGGCGACGACTATGCGGAGATCATCGCCGACACCTCGGCGCTGCAGAAGCTGCTCACCAGCAGCGAGGACATCGTCACCAGCGTCAACGACATGCTGATCCGGGTGTCGCGCCTGCTCAATACGCAGAACCTCGCCAAGCTCGAGGCCACCATCGATCACATCGAGGAAGTAACGGGCGTGTTCGCAGCCAACAGCCAGAGCATCGGAACCACGCTGGCCGATCTCGGCGAAGCGATGACCACGCTCAAGCAGACTCTCGCCGAAACCGAGCGGATGGTGACGCGGCTCGAGGGTGCGTCGACCACCATGCAGGACCTGCTCGACGACGAGGCGCGCGCGCTGCTGGTCTCCGCGCGCGAGGCCATCGATTCCGCCAAGCGCCTGAGCGACAGTTCCTACGGGGTGGTGGAGGAGAATCGCGTGGCGCTTCGCACCTTCAGCAACCAGGGCCTGGCACAGCTCGGGCCGACGCTCGTCGAGCTGCGCACCACGCTCCGCAAGCTTTCCGAGCTCAGCGAGAACATCCGCGACAACCCCAAGGAATTCATCCTCGGGCAGGATCAGCCGAAGGAATACCCAGCGCGATGAGCATTGACCGAATCGAATCCATCAAGATCGAGCGGCGGGAAGGCGTTTGGCGCAAACCCACCGCGCGGCGTCGCGTGCCCTGGAAGTGCGGGCGGCAAGCGCGCGGTGCGCTCGGCGCGCTCTGCGTGCTTATGCTGGGCGGTTGCCTTTCGCTCGGTACCACCAATGAGCTGGCCGTCTACGGCATCAACCTCGACATGCCCAAGCGCACCGGGCAGCCGGTGACCTGGCAGCTGCTGGTCGATGTCCCCGCGGCGGCCGCTCCGGTGGCGAGCCAGCGCATCGTGCTCAAACCCGGCGATCGCGCGTTCGGCGTATTCGAGAAGTCGCGCTGGACGGATCGCGCTCCTGAACTGTTCCAGGCGTTGCTGATCGAGGGGTTCGAGGATTCCGGCCGCGTCGTCGGCGTGGGTCGCGTCAGCTCGACGGTGGGCGGCGACATCGCGCTGATCGGCGAACTGCGTTCGTTCGAGGCCGAGTTTCCCGATTCGGGACAGGCGCATGTGCGTATCGTCTACAGCGCGAAGCTGGTGAACTATTCGAGCTCGCGCGTGCTGACCGCGCGGGTGTTCGAGCAGCGCGTGCCGAGTGCGGGCCGTGACCTGCCGTCGGTGGTCGCTGCGTTTGAACGCGGTATCAATGCCATGGTGCCCGAAGTCATCGACTGGTCGCTCGACGCCGGCGACGCCAACTGGCAGGCCGCGTATCCGCAGGAGCGCTGAGGCGGCGCTTCTCGTCAGCGAGCACAGAGGAGGGAATCGGGCATGAACGAAACGGCGCGCGAGTCCATGGAGTACGACGTGGTGATCGTGGGCGCCGGTCCTGCGGGGCTGGCGTGCGCGATACGGTTGAAGCAGCTCGATCCCGGGCGTTCGGTCTGCCTGATCGAGAAGTCCTCGACCATCGGTGCGCATGTCCTCTCGGGAGCTGTCATCGAGCCCGGCCCCCTCGACGCATTGCTGCCGGGTTGGCGCGACGCGCCACCGCCGATCTGCGTACCGGCGCGCGAAGACGAATTCTGGCTGCTCTCCAGAACCGGGAGCCGTAAAGTGCCGGTGCCACCGCAGATGCGCAACCACGGCAACTTCATCGTGTCGCTTGGGGCGATGTGCGCATGGCTCGCGCCGCAGGCGGAAGCGCTCGGCGTGGAGATCTATCCCGGATTCGCAGCGGCGAATCTGCTGCACGACGAGACGGGCCGGGTGACGGGCGTCGCGATTGGCGACATGGGCGTGGCGAAGGACGGCACGCACAAGCCGGAGTACGCGCAAGGCATCGACATCCGCGCGAAGATCACCGTGCTGGCCGAAGGTGCGCGCGGACATCTCACCAAGCGTGCGGTCCGCCAGTTCAAGCTCGATGCGGAGTGCGATCCGCAGTCGTACTCGATCGGTATCAAGGAACTCTGGCAGGTACCGGCCGGGCGTGCGGTGCCGGGTCGCATCGTGCATACGCTCGGCTGGCCGCTCGATACGCGCACCTATGGCGGTAGTTTTCTCTATCACCTGGACGGCGACCGCATTGCACTCGGCTACGTGATCGGACTCGATTACCGCGATCCGGATTTCGCGCCGTACGAGGCGTTCCAGCAATGGAAGAACCATCCGCAGGTCAAGGGGTTGCTCGAAGGCGGCGAGATCCTCTCGGCGGGCGCGCGCGCGATCGTCACCGGTGGATACCAGTCGTTACCGAAAGTCGAGATGCCCGGAGCGCTGCTGATCGGCGACTGCGCGGGCCTGCTCAACGTGCCCAAGATCAAGGGCACGCACCAGGCGATCCGCAGCGGCATGCTCGCGGCAGAGCATCTCGCGGCCTCGCTCGACGCTTCCGGCTTCGACGCGAAACTGCGCGGCTCCCCGGCGTTCGACGAGCTCCGGCGCGTGCGCAACATCAAGCCCGGATTCAAGCGCGGCCTCTGGTTTGGCCTCGCCAACGCGGGTTGGGAAACGGTGGTCGGTGGACGCTCACCGTGGACGCTGAAGGTCAAGCCCGACTGGTCCTCGCTCGACAAGCTCGGCGCGCACGAGCAGCCGAAGCGCGATTACGTCGACCGCACGCTGCCTCCGCGCGATCGGCTCGCGGGCGTGTACTTCGCCGCGACCGAACACGACGAGGATCAGCCCGTGCACCTCATCGTGCACGACACGTCGATCTGCGTGACGCGTTGCACCGAGGAATACAACAATCCCTGCGAACGATTCTGCCCGGTCGGGGTGTACGAGATCGTCGCAGACGCGCAAGCCGACACCGGCAAGCGCCTGCAGATCAACGCGGCCAACTGCGTGCACTGCAAGACCTGCGACATCAAGGACCCGTACGAGATCATCACCTGGGTCACCCCCGAAGGCGGTTCCGGCCCCAACTACCAGAACCTCTGAGTCGCCAGGACAGGGAACGCCCTGCCGAGGCAGGCCGGTCTTCAATCCGATTTCACTTGTTGGCTGGGACTGTTGCTCGAAGCGTTGCGAACCATGGGCGGCTCAGCAAAGCGGCGGTATAGTTGTGCTGGTCATACCGGGGTGATACTCTCTTGGGATGAAAGTTGCCATATCCCTCCCGGAACCGATCTTCGAAGCCGCGGAGGCTCTTGCTCGCGATCTCAGGTTGTCGCGAAGCCGCCTGTACGCCACGGCTCTGGCAGAGTTTGTGGAGTCGCGTAGTGATCACGCGATCACTGCCAAATTGAACGAAGTTTACGCCCGCACCTCGTCCGGGCTTGATCCCCTGGTTGCGGCCATGCAGGCAAAGTTGCTCGCCGATGAAGCGTGGTGAGATCTGGTGGGCCGGGCTGCCCGAACCGCTGGGCTCGGAGCCGGGAAAGCGCAGGCCGGTCGTCATCATCCAGGCCAACGCGTTCAATGACAGTCGCATCGGGACTGTCGTCGTGGCCGCGATCACCTCCAACCTCGAGCGCGCAGGGGCGCCCGGAAACGTGCGCTTGAGCCGACGGGATTCTGGACTACCCAGCGTGTCCATCGTCAATGTCAGTCAAGTCGCGACGATTGATCGCAGCCTTCTGCTGCGTCGGGTGCGTGCGCTGGGCTCGCGCGTCGTGGATTCAATAGACGACGGATTGCGATTGGTGCTCGCGCTCCCGGGCTAACGCAGTGGGACGCCGGTCTTGGAGCGCAGTTCCTCGGGGGTGACGCCGGGGGCGGTTTCGACGGTGTGGAGGCCATCCTCGGCGATGTCGAACACACCGAGCTCGGTGATGATGCGATCGACCACCGCCACGCCGGTCAGCGGCAGCGTGCATTCGGGCACGATCTTGTGCGTGCCGTCCTTCGCCGAATGCTCCATCAGCACCACCACCCGCTTGACGCCGGCGACGAGGTCCATCGCGCCGCCCATGCCCTTGACCATCTTGCCTGGCACCATCCAGTTGGCAAGGTCGCCCTTGTCGGTGACCTGCATGGCGCCGAGGATGGCAAGGTCGATATGCCCGCCGCGGATCATCGCGAAGGAGTCGTGGCTGCCGAAGTAACTCGCGCCGATGCGGGCGGTGACCGTCTGCTTGCCGGCGTTGATCAGATCTGCGTCGACTTCCTCCTCGGTGGGGAAGGGGCCGATGCCGAGCAGTCCGTTCTCGGATTGCAGCCACACGTCCATGCCGTCAGGAATGAAGTTGGCGACCAGCGTCGGCAAGCCGATGCCGAGATTGACGTAGGCGCCGTCGGTCAATTCCTGCGCGGCGCGCTGCGCCATTTCGTCTCTGGACCACGGCATCGGAACTTCTCCATTCGGCGCGAGCAAGTGGCTTCATTCCTTCTCCCCGTGGCAACGGGAAGTAGGTGCCCGAAGGGCGGATGAGGGGCGGCGCTGGATCGTGCTGCCCCTCACCCGCCTTCGGCACCCTCTCCCCGCACGCGGGGAGAGGGGAAAATCGTCTGCGCTGCTAGGAACTGACGGTGCGTTGTTCTATGCGCTTTTCAGGTGTCGCGTTGACCACGATGCGATCCACGAAAATGCCGGCCAGATGAACCTGGTCCGGATCCATGGCGCCGACATCCACGAGCTCCTCCACTTCCACGATGCACACCCTGCCCGCCGTTGCCACCGCGGGATTGAAATTGCGCGCGGTCTTGCGGAACTGCAGGTTGCCCGAGGGATCGGCGCGCCAGGCCTTGACCAGCGACACGTCGGCGGTCAGCGCCGTCTCGAGCACGTAGTGATGGCCACCGAACTCGCGCGTCTCCTTGCCTTCGGCCACGATCGTGCCATAGCCGGTGCGGGTGAAAAACGCGGCGATGCCGGCGCCGCCGGCGCGCAGGCGCTCCGCCAGGGTGCCCTGCGGATTGAACTCGAGTTCGAGCTCGCCGCCGAGGTACTGCCGCTCGAATTCCTTGTTCTCGCCGACGTAGGAGGAAATCATCTTGCTGATCTGGCGGGTGGTGAGCAGCTGGCCAAGCCCGAAACCATCGACGCCGGCGTTGTTGGAAATAACGGTCAATCCACTCACGCCGCTGTCCCGGAGCGCGGCGATCAGCGCCTCCGGGATCCCGCAGAGGCCGAAGCCCCCGACCGCCAGCGTCTGTCCGTCCGCGACGACGCCAGCGAGGGCGCTGTCGGCGTCGGTGAAGACCTTGCTCCTGGGCTTGTTTCCGTCTGGCATGATCGCGGTTCGCATGGAGGCCTGAGCCGTCAACCCGAGTGTAACCCGCAGGCTTGCGTGCAGGCCACGCGTCACCCCGCGCAGGGGTCGTTCGTTCGTCCGATGAAAGCCCCGCAGCCCGGAACCCGCAATGCCCGCCCTCGCCCTGATAACCGCCGACGCCGCGCTGGCGCGGGATGACGACATGGCGCCGCTGTTGGCGGCTTGCGCGACGGTCGGCCTCGACGCCGAGGTCGTGAGCTGGAACAGAGCCGGCGTCGACCTTGCGCGATTCGACGCCGCCCTGCTCAGATCGCCATGGGACTACGCCGAGCGTCTGGACGAGTTTCTCGCATGGTGCGCGGCCTGCGCCGCGCAGACGACGCTGCTCAATCCACTCGAAGTCGTGCGCTGGAATACCGACAAGCACTATCTGGCCGACCTCGCGCAGATCGACATCCGCTGCGTGGCGTCGGAATTCATCGAACCCGGCAACGATGCGCGCGCGGGGCTCAAGGAGTTTCTCGCCGTGCACGGCGAGCCCGAGCAGTTCGTCGTGAAGCCCGCCGTCGGCGCGGGCTCGCGCGATGCCCGCCGCTTCGCTCGGGGAGAAACGGAAGCCGCAGCACGCCACGCCGAAGGCCTGCTCCAGGCCCGCCGAAGCGTCCTGCTGCAGCCCTACCTCGGGCGTGTCGATGTGGATGGGGAGACGTCGCTGCTGTACTTCGATGGCGCCTTCAGCCACGCGATCCGCAAGGGACCGCTGCTGCGGCTCGGCAGCGCGGCAACCGGCGAATTGTTCGCACCCGAGGCGATCAGGCCGCGCTCGCCACGCGACGACGAACGCGCTCTCGGGGATGCGATCGTCACCGGGATCGGCGAGCGCTTTCCCGGGCACCCTCCGCTCGCGTACGCGCGGGTGGACCTCCTCACCGACGAGCGCGGCGACGCCTGCCTGCTCGAACTCGAGCTGGTGGAACCCTCGCTGTTCTTTGCCCACGGTGCCGGCAGCGCCGAGCGCTTCGCCGCGGTCCTCGCCGCAAGGGTTTCCCGTCCTTTGTAGGAGCGACCCCAGTCGCGACCGCAGACTCGCGAACTTGCGCGAGTGCCGGATTTTGCGGTCGCGACTGGGGTCGCTCCTACAGGGGTTTTCAACACCGAACGCAGGGCGTTTAGTCGATGCGCATGGGTGCGGCTAGAATTCGCCTTCCGCTGCGGCAGCCGCAGCGATGTCGGCAAGGGCAAGATGAAGATTCTGGTGGGTTTCAAGCGCGTGGTGGATTACAACGTGCGCATCCAGGTCAAGCCGGATGGCTCCGGCGTGGTCACGGACGGCGTCAAGCTCTCCGCCAATCCATTCGACGAGATCGCACTGGAAGAGGCGCTGCGATTGCGCGACAAGGGTGTCGCCACGGAAGTCGTCGTCGCAACCATCGGACCCGCCGATTGCCAGGCGCACCTGCGCAATGGCCTCGCAATGGGCGCGAACCGGGCATTGCACGTGGTTGTCGACCAGGCCATCCAGCCGCTCACCGCAGCGCGCGTGTTCCTCAAGCTGATCGAGAAGGAAGCACCGGATCTCGTGATCCTCGGCAAACAGGCGATCGACGACGACGCGAACCAGACGGGGCAGATGCTCGCGACGCTCTGGGGACGTCCGCAGGCAACCTTCGCCTCGAAGCTCGAGATCGACGGCAAGGTCGCCACGGTGACGCGCGAGGTCGATGCTGGCCTCGAGACGATCGAGGTCGACCTGCCCGCCGTGGTCACGACCGACCTCCGCCTCAACCAGCCGCGTTTCATCAAGCTGCCCGACATCATGAAGGCGAAGAGCAAACCGCTCGAAACGATTCCTTTCGCCGATCTCGGCGTCGACTCCGCAGACACGCTCAAGGTGAGCCACTACGCGCCGCCGCCGAAGCGCACGCGCGGCGTGATGGTCAAGGACGTACCGGAACTCGTCGCGGCACTCAAGCAGAAGGGGCTGTTGTGATGCGCATCCAGACTTTTTCCTGGACCCTGATGATCACTCTGGCAACGCTTGCGCAATCCGGCTGCGGCAGTGACGGCAAGGGTGCGTCCGGCGAGACGGTGGAAACGCGCATCGCCGCCCAGGCTTCGCGCAATGCGGAGTACCGCGAGACCATGCCGAGTGCGGAAAGCTGCAGGGAAGCCGGCGGCGAGTGGGTGGAAGGCACCGGGTGCCGCGTGACGGAGAAGATCTGCGCCGTGTTCGGAACCTGGAGCGCTGGCCACGGCTGCAAGCTGGGCGGCAAGGCCGCCACAGAAGAGGGCTGTGCGGCAGTCATCGAGGCGGAATGGATCGAGGGCGACGGCTGCTTGCTGCGCTATGGCTCTTCCAGCCTCATGGAGCGATAGGCGCAGACAACTGCGGACGAAACCCGTGCGTACACGCACACCACGAATTGATCGAGGAAGAGAATGAGCAAAGTACTGGTGATTGCGGAACATCTGGGTGGCAAGCTCAACGGTTCCACCGCGAAGTGTGTCAGCGCAGCGCAGGCGCTCGAGCCCGAGTCCATCGATATCGTGGTGTTGTCGGATGCGCCGGAGGCGGTCGCGGCGGAAGCGGCGCAAATTGCAGGTGTCGCGCGCGTGCTCACGATCTCGAACGGGGCCAACGCGCACCCGCTCGCACAGGTCTGGGCGCCTCAGATCGTGGCGATCGCGGAGGGCTACACGCATCTGTTCGGACCGAGCACCACGTTTGGCAAGGACCTCATGCCCTGCGTAGCGGCGCTGCTCGGTACCGCCCAGGTGTCGGACGTCATGAGCGTGGAAGGGACGCACGTCTTCAAGCGGCCGATCTACGCGGGCAATGCCATCGTCACGGTGGAGGCGCCGCACGAGCATCCCGTGGTCGCGACCATCCGCACGGCGTCGTGGCCGGAGGCGGCCCGCGGCGACAGCAAGGCGGCCATCGAAGCCTCGCAGGTCGACGCTGCGCTGCCGACGCACACGCGCTTCCAGCAACTCGCGCAGGGCAAGAGCGACCGGCCCGACCTTCAGGGGGCAAAGCGCGTGGTTTCAGGGGGCCGCGCGCTCGGTTCCGATGCGGCGTTCGACATCATCTACAAGCTGGCGGACAAACTCGGTGCGGGTGTCGGCGCTTCGCGCGCTGCGGTCGATGCGGGATACGTGCCGAACGACATGCAGGTCGGCCAGACCGGCAAGATCATCTCGCCGGAGCTGTATATCGCGATCGGCATCTCGGGTGCGATTCAGCACCTCACCGGCATCAAGGACGCGGGCACCATCGTCGCCATCAACAAGGATCCCGAAGCCCCGATCTTCGAGATCGCCGACATCGGTCTCGTCGGCGACCTGTTCAAGCTGGTACCTGAGCTCGAAGCCGCGCTGTAGCCAGCGTCGACCCGGATCACTCCCCGGGCCACTGCCATCGGTCTTGCCAGGCTGCAATACGCCGGGGCCCTCGCCGTTGACGGTACTGCGCATACTCAAGTGCGCACTGCGGACATGGCGAGCGCGCGTCGATCAACGCCGAATGGCATTGAGCTAGCCCCGCGTCGCGCGTCACTCAGCTGAGCTTGCACCGACATGCGCCTGCTCGGCGTGCACGTGATGGGGGAACAGGCTACCGAGACGGTACATGTCGGCATGATCGCCATGCTGCTCGACGGCGACGCGGAGCTCTTCAACCGTGCGTGCTTCTACTACCCGACGCTCGGAGACCTCTACAAGTACGCCACTTACAATGCCCTGCGGACAGGTGCGCGCGCGAAGCTGAATTGACGGCGGGAGCCGGGGGGATTCCGCACCCCCTACAGAATCGCGAACGTGACCCTGATTCGCCGTGGCTCAGCGCATCTGCTGCCGGAGCTCCACCAGGGCCTGATCCGCGGCATCGACGCGGATCAGGCCAACCCGGGGAAACTCGAGGTCGACGATGACGTAGACCGTGAGTGTCAGGATGCCGGCGAACACGATCATGTGGAACCAGCTCCGAACCCTGTTCGGGGACGTGTCATAACCCACCAGCAGCGACGCGAGGAAGCTGAGCGCGACGAGCAGCAGGAAGACCAACGGGGGCTGATGGCTCCTGATGCCCAGGTCGCGGGTCGTCGTGATGTCGAACATCTCGTTCAATGCGGGCATGAGGAGCATCGGCAGCTGCGACGGTGCGCCCGGCTGCTGGCTCGCCTGCATCGCCGTGGTCCAGATTTCTGCCTGTAGCGCCGCACCCTCGTCGAGGCGTGCGCGGATGGCATCGAGGTCCTTGACGTTGCGGTAGGTCGCGACCCGAACATCGAGATATCGGCGGAAAAGATCCCGCAACACCGGCTTTTCGTCCCCGGGCAGCAGCCCGAGTCGGAGGTAAGCGGTTCCGATCGCATTCGCTTCCGCGACGATCAGGTGTTTGCGGGTCTCGAATCTCGATGCGGCGCTGGAAAACGTGAAGGCGAGCAGCAGGCCGAGCAGTGCGAACAGCGCGGCTTCGGCCGCGCCCGCACCTTTCTCAAGCCCGTCCGCATCGCGGGTGAGCCTCGCGATGCCGATGCGCCGGCCCGCTTCGATGCACGCAAGCATGCCGAGGAAAAACGCCACCGTCGCAATCGTTGCGATCCATTCGATCCCCACGTGCAGCCCCCTGTTCGAGCGCCTTCCACGCGGCACTTCGTTCGGCGACAGATTGGTGCAACCACGGCGCACGTGCAACACTCGTTTGCATACGGAACCCGGGAGGAACGACTTGGATTGCAATCGGCGGACACCTGCACGGCGACCCGGATCGGCTACGAGGCCGTTGCTTGCGGTCTTCCTTCTGCTGCTGGCGGCCTGCACGCCGAGGGCAGTGATGCGGCCGGACGAGCCCGCGCTCGCTGCGGATGCGTCGTCGTCTCTCGAAGCGACCCTCGCACCATTGCTGGCCGCGCAATCCGGACGCAGTGGCGTGGTCCTGGTCAACGAGGGCGCGATGGCGTATGCGATCCGCCAGCAGAGCGCGGACCTCGCCGGGCGCAGTCTCGACCTGCAGTACTACATCTGGCACGACGACCTCACCGGCCGCCTGCTCGCGCGCGACGTGTATGCCGCGGCCGAGCGCGGCGTGCGCGTGCGCCTGCTGCTCGATGACATCAACACGGAAGGGCTGGACGCGCAGCTGCTGGCGATGGACGCGCACCCCAACGTCGAGCTGCGCGTGTACAACGCCTTCCGCAACCGCGTCGGCCCCACGCGCCTGCTGGAGATGCTGCAGCGCGCGTCCAGCATCAACCACCGCATGCACAACAAGGCGTGGATCGCCGACGGGCGCGTGGCCGTGGTCGGCGGGCGCAACATCGGCGTGGAGTATTTCAGCGCCGATCCCGACGTGAACTTCCGCGACCTCGACCTGCTGCTGTTCGGCCCGGCGGTGGCCGAGGCCAGCGCGGTGTTCGATGCGTACTGGAACAGCCCCGCGGCGGTGCCGATCGCCGCGTTGCATCCGGCCACGGCGCAGGCGCTGGCCGATTTCGTCCTCGGTATCGAAGTGGCGTTCGACGATCCCGCGGCGGCGCCGTACCTCGCGCGCGTGGCGGCTTCGCCGGCGGTCGTCGACTACGAACGCGAGGCGCTCACGCCGCACTGGACGAC
>JBGTIG010000204.1:0-6504 GCA_041745755.1 Lysobacterales bacterium | reverse complement strand
ATGGCGTTCGCCGCCTTGACTGCGCTCCGGGCCCAGGTCGGGCCCTCGAGCAGGCGCCTCGCGGAATGCGAACGCCTGCTTCGCGAGATCGTCGCGGCACGCGCGGTCGGGTAGGTCTCGTTCGCCGCGGTCGCGCCTCCGATGGCCGCGGCGCCAGGAGTTCTGCGTGTACGGGTTAGAGCCGCGCCGCCTGGCGACGCGGGATCTCCTGTCCATGACCGGAATACCCAAATGTTCGTCTCGATCCGCATCACACGCCCGGCCCTGCTGTCCGGGATGCTCCTTGCCAGTGCGGTCGCCGCCGCGGGAAGCACGGGTTCGTACACGCCCATCGGCAGCTTCGGCTTCTTCGTCGCCAACCGCCCGGGAGAATTCGGCACGGCGCTGTCGGCATTCGGCAGTTCCATCGCGGTCGGCGCCCCGCACATGGAGATCCCCGGTACCCCACCAACGCCGGATGTCGGTCGCGTGTTCGTCCACCGCAACGAGGACGGTGTCTGGATCGAGAACAGCTTCGCCATCATCAGTCCGCCCGCCGCCAACCGGCAGTCCGGCATGGAGTTCGGCGCCGCGGTGGCGATCTCCGGCAACGACATGATCGTCGGCGCGCCCGGCGAGGACGTCAACGGCCTGGTCGACGCGGGCGCGGTGTACTTCTACCGCCGCGACGACCTCGGCAACTTCCAGTTCCGCGAGCGCAACGATTCGGGCGTCGTGCAGGCGGGCCAGCGCTTCGGTGCGAGCGTGGCGATCACCGGCACCTACGCCGCGGCGGGGTCGCCGCTCTACAACCAGAACAGCCAGACGGTGGATACGGGTCGCGTCACCCTCTACCTGCGCAGCTCCGACGCCGGAAGCTACCTGCAGAACGGCGGCGAGATGACGCCTTCGCCGCAGGGCTTCGAGGCCTTCGGCAGCAGCCTGCACTTCCAGGATTTCCTGTTCGGCACCGACCGGCTGTTCATCGGCGCGCCGAACCGCGTCGTCAGCGGCGTGCAGCTCGCCGGCTCGGCGTACTTCTATGAGCGCATCAGCGGGTCCTGGGACCTGCAGCAGACCATCGCACCGGCGATCGCCACGGGCGACTTCGTGGGCAGCGCGCTCGCTTCCAGCGGAGATTTCCTGTTCGTCGGCACGCGCGGCCGCGACGCGCCGGGCGGTATCGGCGCTGCCGGGTCGGTGCGGGTGTACCTCATGCAGGGCAGCGGCCTCTACGCCTTCGACGACGAGCTGTTCGCGAGCGCGCCGCAGGCCAGTGCGTTTTTCGGCAGCAGCCTCGCGGTCAGCGGTCCGCGGCTTGTTGTCGGCGCGCCCCAGCACAACCAGGGCGCAATCGACAGCGGCAGTGCCCACGTGTTCGAGCGTCAGATGGTGGCGGGCGACACCTTCTACATCGAACGCGGCGCGCTGGCGCTCGCGGAACCGCCTGCCAGCGACGATCGACTCGGCACCGCGGTCGCCGTGGTCGGCAACGTCGTCTTCGCCAGCGCGCCGGGGCGCACCGTGCGCGATTTCCCCGATGCCGGCCTCGTCCAGCTCTACAGCAACGAAACCGTCTTTGCGGACGGTTTCGAGGAGGCGCCGTGACTATGCGTGGCAATGCGCGGCTCCAGCGTCGCGTCGCCGCATGGGTCGTCGCCGTCGCCTTTGGCGTCGCCGCGAACGGCGCACACGCCGCGACCTGCGCGTGGAACGCGCCTTCCGGCAACTGGAGCGTGGTCGCCAACTGGGACGGGTGCAGCGACGTGGCCGGGCCATCGACGCGAACGCCGGGGGTCACCGACACGGCGCTCATCCCGAGCGGCGCGGTGAGCCTCAACGTCAACGCCACGGTCGATGCGTTCGAGATCGGCTCCGGTGCTTCCCTGACCATGACCGGTGGCGCTCCGCTCGACCTTGTCGTCAACGGGGCCCTGCGCTTGAACGGGGGCACGCTGTCGACCACCAATCCGGGACCGTTTCCTTTCCTGCGCGTGATCGTCAGTGCCGGCGGCAGCGGCGAGGTGTTGGCCACCAGCACCCTGTCCAATACCGTCGAGCTGGAAAACCGGGGGTCGTTCCAGATCAACTCGGCGAGCGGCACCGCGCTCAATATTCGCGACCTCAGCCGCGTGATCAACACCAGTGGCGCGAGCTTTGCCCTCGTCGGGGGCAATCCGCGCCTGCACCTCGATGGCCAGGCGCCGTTTACCGTGCTCGCCGGCGCGACATTCAGTACGCAGGGAAACGTGTTCATCGGCGAGAGCATCGTTGCCGCCGGCACTCCCCTCATAGAGAGCTTCGGCGCGATCACGCACACCGGTCCAGGCACGTTGACCATTCAAGCCAGCGGCACCGGCAGCGCGGGAGCCATCCTGCAGGCGCAGGGCAGCCTTTCGATCACCAATGGCACGCTGCTTTGCGATGGCGTGCTCGACAATTGCCGGCACCAGAACGGGGGCGGGGGCAGCGGGGCTCTCGACATAACGCTCGCCAACGGAACTTATTCGCGGGGCGGTCCCGCAGCGCCCTTCTTTGGAATTCCCCTTGGCAGCAGGCTGACGGGCACGGGCGTGCTCGACGGCTCGCTCGCCAACTTCGGGGGAGTCCTCGCGCCGGGCGCCGAGGGCGGCCAGCCCTACGGCAACCTCACGATCACTGGCGGAGCGCCGGCGAGTAATGCCGAACTTCGCTTCGATGCGGGCGGCAGCACGCCCGGGTCCTTCGACACGATCACGATCGGCGGGGCCGCCCGCTTCGCCGACACCGGCCGCTCCCGGCTGCGGCTGCAGCTCGCGCCCGGTTTCGCGCCTCCGCTCGGAACGACCTTTCCGCTGGCGACCTACGCGAGCGTGCTGACACAACCCGGCGAGCCGGTCATCGATCTCGTCGAGAGCGACTATGCGCTCGACTTCGCGACGCGCTTCACTGCGAACACGCTGGAGGCATTCACGGCGCCGCGCATCAGCATCGACGACGCGAGCCTGGTCGAAGGCAACAGCGGCAGCGCCACGATGACCTTCAACGTCAGGCTGTCGCAGCCGGCAGCGCAGACCGTCACGGCACAGATTCACCAATTTGCGGGTACCGCGGCCAACGGCACACCGCCCAGCGGCGACTACGTCGTGCCCACGACGTCCGTGTCGTTCGCGCCCGGCGAAACCTTGCGTCCGGCCAGCGCTACGATCTTCGGCGATGTCGTGGTCGAGGGCGACGAAGCCTTCACGCTCGAGGTGCCGCGCGCGAGCGTGGTAAATGCAGCGCTCGGGAATGGCGTGCGCGGCAACCTGCGCGCGGCCGGCACGATCGTAAGTGACGACCTGCCGCCCGGCACCCGCTTCGTGCTGGTGGGCAAGGACTCGTCGAGCGGCAATATCCGCCGCTACACCACGACCGGAACTTTCATCGACATCTGGAACACTCAGCAGCCCAACTTCTCCGGCTTTCCCAATACCGGGCAGTGCTTCGCGCCGAATGGCGATGTGCTGGCCACGCGCTTTGCGCACACGTCGCCGATCCTTTTCAGCCGCCACGGCGCCGTGCGCAACGCGAACTTCGGTACCACGCCAGGGTTGTTCCTCAATCGCCACGAGTCCTGCGTTTTCGATCAGGCAGGCAATGTCCTCGTCGGACAAGCGGGCTTCAACGACCAGCAAACCGACGCACAGGTACCGGTGCTCAAGTTCAACCCGACCGGTGTGCTGCTCGACAGCTTCGTGCTGCCGACCGGTCCGCGCGGCACCGACTGGATCGACCTTGGCGCCGACCAGTGCACGCTTTATTACACTTCGGAAGACATCACCGTGCGGCGCTACAACCTGTGCACGCGTACCGTCCTCCCAGCGCTGATCACGACCCTGACTCCCCCGTTCTGTTACGCCTTGCGCGTGCGGCCGAACCGCGAGGTGATGGTGGCGTGTCAGGACGCGGTGCATCGCGTCAGTCCGCAAGGCGTCAACCTGCAGACCTACACGCGACAGAGCCTCGGCGAAACCAACGCGCAGGGCCTGTTCGCGATGAACCTCGATCCCGATGGCACGTCGTTCTGGACGGCGGGCGGACTCAGCGGCAGCGTCTATCGCGTGGACATCGCCAGCGGCGCCGTGCTGACGATCTTCAATAGTGGACCGGGCGGCGTTAGCGGGCTCGCCGTGTACGACGAGCTGTTCGGCATGGAGAGCGACGAGCTGTTCGCCGACGGCTTCGAGCCCGCGACTACGGTGCCTGCAACGACGGTGCCCGCGACGACGGCTGCGGCGCTCGATCCCGGCTCGGAGCTCTTCCCACGTGGCGCCGATTGCACGCTTGGGCCCCTCGATTCGGGCCACGCCATGCCGCACTACTGGACGCTCGAGTGGTTCGGGGATCCCGCCCCGCCGCCTTGCGTCGAGTGATCGGCGACCCCTGCAGGACCCCGCAACGCGGTGCGGGATGCACCGATGCAGTTCGCCGCGCAAGCGATGGTGCTTCCCCAGGGAACCTCTGAACAAGGTTCGGAGGTTCCGCGATACAGGGACGTATCGCCACGAATCAATCGACAGGCGATTGATTCGTGGGAGCCGGGTTCGGACCTGCGCCGAACCCGGGGCCGGTCTGGCAAGTCAGGATGACTTGATCAGACCTTCCCAAGCGGGCCTTGCGGGTATCCTCGGCGGATGTCCATCGCCGGTACCTGCGTGCCGAAGAGGAGGTTTTCGTGAGCAGCGCATCCGGCGACCATGAGGCGTTCGACAACCGGCTGCGGCGCACGTTGCGGCCGCTCGGGCGCGTGCCCTCGGGCTTGCGGACACCGCTGCGCTCGTTCCTGATCGGTCGCACGATTCCGTTCGTCGGGACCGCCGGCGTTCGCATTGAACGTCTCGACGCCGAGGAGGTGATCGTGACGATCGCCAATCGCCGGCACGTGCGCAACCACATCGGGACACTGCACGCGGCAGCGATGGCGCTGCTCGCGGAAACGGCGAGCGGCCTCGCGCTCGGCATGCACCTGCGGGACGACGCGGTGCCGGTGATCCAGCGCATGACGGTGCACTTCGAGAAGCGGGCGCTCGGCGCGCTGCGCGCGGTATCGCGGATTCCGGCGGAAGAGATCGCGCGGCTGCACGCGGATTCGCGCGGCGAGCTGGCTGTCCCGGTGATCGTCACCGATGCGGAGGAAAAACACCCCATCCGCTGCGAGATGCTGTGGGCGTGGCGCCCGAAGCGCGTCTGATCCGCTGACCCTCACTCGAAGCCATTGGCGAAGAGGATTTCCTGCGGCTGGCGTTCGTACGCGCCCACATCCAGTGCACCCGCGACCACGCGCGGGTTGCCGTCGAGATCGAAGTTGTTGAACATGTCGATGGGCGGCACGCCGAGGCCCTGGTTGACCAGGATCGAATCGGCGCGCAGCCGGAAGTTGCCGAGCGCGGGATCGACGAAGCCCGGATCGCCGACGATGGCGTTGGTGACGGTCGGCGCGAGATCGCCATTGACGCTGCCGACCCGGCTGTAGTCGACGAACGCGCTGCCGCCGGCGGTCTGCGCGCGTTCGATCGTGACATCGCTGATCGCGTTGCCGGAGAACACGCTGTTGACGATGTCGCCACGGATTGCGGTGGGAAGTACCAGGGCGATGCCGCAGCCACGGCCGGTCTGGCCCGCGCAGTTGCCGTTGACGAAGGTGCTGTTGGCGACGATGACGCCGGTGCCGGTGTCGACTTCGGTGGCGTCGACGCGCGCGCTCAGGTGTCCGAACGCGGACGCCGGAGCGGCGTTGCCCACGAACAGGCTGTTGACCACGCGGATCAGCCCGCGCGCGGCGAAGAGATCCGCGCCGCCGCCCAGATGCCCGGAGTTGTTGCGCACTATCACGTTGTCGAGCCAGAGCTCGGTCTGCGCGGGATTGGTCGCGAAGCTCGCGAGAGCGATCCCCGCGCCACGCGTCGGCGAGGTGGTGAGACCATTCTGCACGGTCAGGTTCTCGACGACATAGAGCGGCCCGAACGCGGCGGCGCCCTGCACCGTGAACGTCATCGACAGCACCTGGCGCAGGCCCTGTCCGTCGAGCACCGTGTCGCGCGCATCCAGCGTGCGGGACCCGCAGCCCGGGGCGTAACCGCCCAGCACGCGTGCGACGCTGACATTGGCACTGGCGTAGGTGAAGGTCGAGGCCGCGGTGTAGGTGCCGCGCACCAGCCGGATCTCGTCGTTCTCGTTGGAGGCCGCGGCCGAATTCAACGCCGCCTGCAACTGGGTGCCGTTGTTGACGCAGAAACTCGCGGCGTGCACCGCTCCCGCGCACGCGAGGCTGGCGACCGCGGTCACCCAGGTGGACGATTTCAAGACGTGCGCGCTCCCATGCCGACTGCGCGTAGCATTCTAGCCCGGTCGTGCATCGCGGCAGTCAGCCCGGGACGCGGTCGGCTCCGCATCGAGGACCGGCGCGGAAGCGCGCACGCAGGCCCGAACGGGAGAGTGGCTTTGCCTTACCGGATGCTCGCCGATGTCGTGCTCGTGGCGCATGTCGCGCTGGTCGCGTTCGTC
>JBGTIG010000203.1:0-2906 GCA_041745755.1 Lysobacterales bacterium | reverse complement strand
CGCGGCGGCAAGGGCGCCGCGCGCAAGGCGCCGGCGAAGGGAGCCGGCGCCGGCAAGTCGGACGCGGCGAAATCCTCCCGCAAGGCAACCGCAAAGAAAGCTTCGCGCAAGTCGCCCGCGAAGAAAGCGACTCGGAAAGCCGCCGCGGGAAAAAAAGCTGCGGCCGGGAAGCAGAAGGCGGTGCCGGGGAAAACCGCCAAATCAGCTGCGAAGAAACCTGCGGGGTCCCCCCGTCAGGTGAGCGCCGCCTGACGGCAGCGCAACACCGCGCTTACCAGAGGAACTGCAGCAGGGTGACTTCGGGTTCGCCCTTGCCGTCGGCGGCATCACGCCCGCGACAGACGATGGTCTGCTTGCGTTCGCTGTGCATGCCGCGCTCGAACCAGACTTCCCCCCCCACCTGCCAAGATCCATCCGGATCGCGCGCGACCGCCGCTCGCATCGACTCGAGGTCGATCTCGGCGTTCTGGTCGCCGATCTTTTCCTGCGCAGCGCGCGCGCATACGTCGATCAGGGCCTGGTCCGCTTTCGAGGCACATCCGGCCAGGGTCGCGATCGCCAACGCCACTCCGCACCCCAGCAGTCGAACGCCAACACGCATGAAGACCTCCACGGCAGGGTTCGGCCTGGACGATCGCAGTCTGCACCGCCCGCGACGTCTGCGCATCGTGCGACGCAGCACGAAACGCCCCGCGAGCGCGCCTTTCGGCGCAGGGATGATGTTGCGCAGCAGCGTGGTACGGTCGGGGCGGACGCCTGTCGTTGCGCTGACGCGATGTCGGCCTGCCGGAATCGCCGTTGTCCTCTGGCCGCTCTCGGGCACGTCACTACAATCGGCGAAAACGGAAGACCCATGCGCGACAAGAGCGAGATCGTCGAAAACTGGCTGCCGCGTTATACCGGCATTCCACTCAACGGCTTCGGCGAATACATCCTGCTGACGAACTTCAGCGGCTATCTCGATCATTTCGCGCGCTCGACCGGGGCCGAGATCCTTGGACTGGATCGACCGATGCCGAATGCCACCGCCGATGGGATCACCCTCATCAACTTCGGCATGGGCAGCCCCAACGCGGCGACGCTGATGGACCTCTTGTCGGCCGTGTCACCCAAGGCGGTGCTGCTGCTCGGCAAGTGCGGCGGGCTCAAGCGCAAGAACGAGCTCGGAGATCTGGTGCTGCCGATCGCCGCCATTCGTGGCGAGGGCACGTCCAACGACTACATGCCGCCCGAAGTGCCGGCGCTGCCCGCCTTCGCCCTGCAGCGCGCCGTGTCGACCATGATCCGCGATCTCGGCCACGACTACTGGACCGGCACCGTGTTCACGACCAACCGCAGGGTGTGGGAACACGACGAAGTGTTCAAGGAATACCTGCGGACGTTGCGCTGCATGGCGATCGACATGGAGACCGCGACGATCTTCGCCGCGGGATTCGCCAATCGCATTCCCTGCGGCGCGCTGCTCCTGGTCTCGGATCAGCCGATGGTGCCCGAGGGCGTTAAGACCGAGGCGTCGGACGCGCGGGTCAGCGCGGATTTCGTCGAGCGTCACATCCAGATTGGTGTCGAGGCACTTCGCCTCATCCGTCGGCATGGCAAGTCGGTGCGGCACCTGCGCTTCGATGAGTGATCGCGAGGGCGAATCGTGACTGAGTCAAGTCCGCACTCCGCCACCGCGGTCGTCGCGTTCTGGCGCGAGGCGGGAGCAGCGAGCTGGTTCAGGCGCGACGCGGCGTTCGACGCGCGATTTCGCGATCGCTTTCTCGATGCGCACCACGCCGCCGCGCGTCGGGAACTGGATGCCTGGCAGCAGTCGACGACAGGTTCCCTGGCGCTCCTGATCCTGCTGGATCAGTTGCCGCGGAACGCCTTTCGCGATTCGGCCCATGCGTACGCCACCGACCCCCTCGCCCGCCACTTCGCTTCGCGCGCGATCTCGGCGGGACACGATCGCGAATGCGACGAGGCCCTGCGCCTGTTCTATTACCTGCCCTTCGAACACGCCGAGACACTCGCCGACCAGGATCGCGCGGTCGCGCTGATCGCACCGCTCGGAGGCGAGCTCCTTCGCTATGCCGAAGTGCACCGCGACGTGATCGCGCGCTTCGGACGCTTTCCGCACCGCAACGCCGCGCTCGGCCGCACAGCCACCGCTGCTGAACAATCCTTCCTCGATGAGGGCGGATTCAGCGCCTGAGCCGACCCGGCAATTGCACGCCGCCCCGCCGCAGGAGCACCATCCGGCGCTATCCGGGGGCGCTCGACTCTCCGCGCTGCAACGGGTCCGGCAATGGCTCGCCGGCTTCCGCGAAACCCAGCGAGACCGAATTCAGGCAATGGCGCTCTCCGGTGGGCGGCGGCCCATCGGGGAAGACGTGCCCAAGATGGCTGCCGCAGCGTGCGCACACGATTTCCTCGCGCACCATGCCGTGGCTCGCATCGCGCACGGTAGTGACGTGCGCGGCGTCGAACGGTTCGAAAAAGCTCGGCCAGCCGGTGCCGGATTCGAACTTGGCGCTGGACCGGAACAACGGCAGCCCGCAGAAGCGGCAGGTGTAGACCCCCTCCTGCTTGTTGTCCAGAAAGGCACCGCAAAACGCCGCTTCGGTACCGTGTTCGAGCAGCACGCGACGTTCTTCGTGCGAGAGCGTGGCGGTGATCGCACGGCGTTGCGTCTCGTCCGGGGGCGTCAGGTCGAACTTCGGCATCACGCGTGTCCTCCGTATCCGGTCAACCTGGAATACAACACGTCTCGAGTGCATTGCGGGTGAATCCGCGCGCCCCGAGGCCGTGGCATCCGGCGCGACGCGGGCAACCCGCACCGATCCCGATCCCGACTCGGATGCACGCGAAGGCACGCGTCGATGCGCCGGCTCACTCGCCGGAGCGAGTCGACCAGAGGCGCG
>JBGTIG010000202.1:0-6934 GCA_041745755.1 Lysobacterales bacterium | reverse complement strand
CGAGCCACCACGCGCGCGCGGCGTACGCGCCCTCGCCTGCGTCGTAGGCGATCAGCCAGTGATCGGGCGTGACGCCCCAGCGCGAGAGCGTCGTCGACCAGTGCGAGTCATCCGGAAGCGGGTGTCGCCCGGCGGTTTCGGGCCCGGGCATCGAGAGTTCGGATTCGAGGTCGGCGTGCAGCGCGCCCGTCACGTGCCCCGCGAGCCAGGCTTCCCGCCCTGCCGTTGGCGTCCCGAGCACCGCGCGGCAATCGAGGATTCTGAGCGCCGCGCCCTCTGCGATGAGCGAACGCAAACCGTCGACGTCGATGAGGGTGTTCATGCCGGTCCGTCCTTCGACAGTGCGCGATCCTGGAACTTCGGCTGCGGCAGTGGAACATCCAGCGCGGAGTCTGGCAGCTCGATGAGCTGGTCGACGATGCTGGCCGTCACACCCCAGATGTCGTGGACCGGATGCCGGTAAGCGCCGGTACGGCGCTCGCGGCCGCGCCACTCGAGCACGCGTTCGCTGCGTACGTCGGGATCGCGCAGCCGAGCCAGCGGTACCTCGAATATTTCCGCTACCTCCTGCGGATTCGCCCGCAGTGCGGCATCCGCCGACACCCAGGCCACCACCGGGGTCACCCGGTAGGCCGAAATCGTCGCGACCGGATCGAGATAGCCCACGGGCACGATCGACGCCGCGTTCACCGCGATTTCCTCGAACGCCTCGCGCAACGCGCCCGCGAGCACCGCTTCTCCTTCGTCGAGCCGGCCACCTGGAAAGCTCACCTGCCCCGCGTGATGCGTAAGGTCTGGGTTGCGGAGCGTGAACAGCACGTGCGTGCCGGAATGGCGCCGGATCAGTCCGACGAGGACCGCTGCCGGACGCAGCAGGGGGGAGATCAGCAGGTCGATCAGATCGGGGAGATTGGCCGGCGGACCCAGCGGCGGCGCGTCGAGCGCATGCAGGACGCGACACGCAACCGGGTCCGCCGCGGGGGACGTGGACGAGGTGGCCCACGGGCGGTTCACCCGCAGCGCTCGCCCGCTCGCGCGGGCAGCTCGTGCAGCATGAGCCGCACGCGCTCGGAGTCCTGCATGTCACCCCACGCCGCGATCTCGTCGGTGGTGCGCTCGCAGCCCCGGCAGCGTCCGGATGCGTCGAGCTCGCACACGCCGATGCACGGCGATAGCACGATCGTCGAATCGTTCCAGGGATTGCGGGAGAAGACCACGGACATCGGGAGCGCCGAAGAGGAATGGGGGCGTCGCGGCCTGGATGCGGGCGCTCCGGCATTTTAGCCGGGACAGCACAACGCTCGCTTACACTGCACCAGGTTCCCTTCGACGAGCCATCCGATGCCCGAATCCTGCGTGCTCAAGAACCTGACGGCGGGTGTGCTGCGCCTGACGTTGAACCGTCCGGAAAAGCTCAACGCGCTGGACCGCAATACGCTCTCCGAGCTGCACGCCGCTTTCGAGCAAGCGCGCGACGACGTATCGACGCGGGTCGTCATCGTCACCGGCGCGGGCGACAAGGCGTTCATCGCCGGCGCCGACATCGCCGAACTCGCGGCGCTTTCACCCGTTGAAGCGCTCGCGTTTTCGCGCTTCGGGCAGGCACTCATGACGCGCATCGAACGCCTGGGCAAGCCGGTGATCGCAGCCGTGAACGGCTTCGCATTGGGCGGCGGCATGGAACTCGCGATGGCGTGTCATTTGCGTCTCGCGAGCACGCGTTCGAAATGGGGACAGCCCGAAATCAACCTCGGCGTCATCCCGGGGTTTGGCGGCACGCAACGGCTCGCGCGGCTGGCAGGGCGCGCGATCGCTCTCGACCTCTGCCTGACTGGCCGTACCCTGGACGCCGACGGCGCACTGGCGCTGGGAATCGTGCATTCGGTGCATGCGCCCGAAGATCTCGACGGCGCGGTGAATGCGCTGGCGTCGAAGCTCGCGGAAAGTGCGCCGCATGCCTTGCGCGGCATCCTCGACGCGACGCTGATCGGCGGGGAAGCGGGCATCGACGTCGGTCTCGACTACGAGTCGACGGCGTTCGCGGTGTGCGTCGCCACCGAGGACATGCGGGAAGGCACGCGTGCGTTCCTCGACCGGCGCAAACCGGCGTTCCTCGGCCGTTGAGGATTCGCGGCGCGGGTCAATGCGCGCCTGGGCCGGCGTACTTCTTCTCACCCGCATCGATGACCAGATCGAGGCGGTTCTCCGGCGGCGGCAACGGGCAGGTCGAGTACTCGTTGAACGCGCACGGGGGGTTGTAGGCCCGATTGAAGTCGACGATCGTGCGGTTGTCGATCGGCTTGTCGGCATAGAGGAATCGGCCCGGTCCATACGTCGTCTTGCCGCTGGTGCGATCGGCGAAAATCAGGAAAAGACGACCATCACCCTCATCCACCGCTTCCAGGCGATGCGTCCTGCCGTCTTTCTCGAACACGACGGCGCCCGGGTTCGGCGTCGGCTCGACGGTATTGATCACGCTGGCGATGTCGATCGTCCTGCCCGCCGGATGCGGCTCGAACTTCGCTTCGAAGCGCCACGCGGAATCCACCGGGAACCTTTCGATCCCCGTGAATCCGGTCCTGGCGGGCGCGTTCGGATCCTTCACACGCAGGCCAAAACGTCCCGAGCGCTCGATCACCACGAAGTTGGAATCACCCATGCGCACCACGCTTGCCGTGTCCGCGGAATCAGGAGAGAGCACGTGCACGACGGGACGCGAATCGCGGGTGGCCGCAGCATGTTCGACCGTGGCACCGCTGCCCGCCAGGGTCTCCAACTCGACCTTGCCATCCACGAAGCCAATGCGTCCCAGATGGCCGGGTCCGGTCACCAATTCGATGTCGTTGTCGGCGTCGGTGCCGAGGGTTTGCCAGCCAGGCTCGAGCCAATGCAGGCCGACGAGGCTCAGCCATCCGTTGGCGTCGCGCAGCCGCTCGACGCGCTCGCTGTGCCAGCGATCTGTTTCGACGCGATGCGCATCGGCGGAAGGTGGGCTGGTGGCGGCGGCGCCGAGACCGATCGCAGCGCTCAAGAGTCCGAGTCCTGCAGCGCGGAGGGTTTTCATGGCGGGCTCCTCGTAATGGATGGCGCGATCATGCGGCATGCGGACGCCCGGCGCAGCCGCTTCGACCGCGCGGGCGCCGGGTAGGTTCAGGATCGTGGGCAGGCGGCTCCTCGCCATCGACTCATCGCCCGCGCAGAAAGAAGCGATCGAGCTCCTCGATGCCGAGCTGTACCCAGGTAGGACGACCGTGGTTGCATTGATCGGCGCGCGCGGTCTTCTCCATCTCCCGCAACAGCGCATTCATCTCGACGATCGTCAAGTTGCGATGGGCGCGGATCGCGGCGCGGCAGGCGACGTTCGCCAGCAGCGCGTCCTGCCGGCGCACCAGCCAGTGGGGATCACCGCTCTCCTGCGCGAGTTCCGCGACCAGGTCCGCAACGAGGCGACCGACGTCGCCTGTCGCGAGCAAGGCAGAAACGGCGTGCACCGACACTTCGTTGGGACCGCTGCGCACAAGGTCTATGCCGATCGCGCGCAGGTCGTCGGCGAAGCGCGCCGCCGCATCTGCTTCCGCGGTGCTGACCGCCAGGCGCACGGGCACGAGCAATGCCTGCACGGGAATCGAGCCGGCGTCGCGCGCGGATTTCAGGGCCTCGAAGGTCACGCGCTCGTGCGCCGCGTGCATGTCGACCAGCACCAGTCCCTGCGCGTTTTCCGCGAGCACGAAGACGCCATGCAGCTGGGCGATCGCATACCCCAGCGGCGGGGCATCGCTGTGCCGCGATTGCGGACGGGGTTTATCCAGTGGCAGTGCCCGCCGGAAAGGATCGGCAGCCGCTCCGTCCGGCGGGGGTCGTCGATTCGCGACCCAGCTGGAATCCCCGGCTTCCGGGTTCGCATACAGCCCTCCCCAGGAAGCCACTTCCTCGCCGATGCCGAGCGGCGCGGACGTGCCGGACTGGCGACCCCCGTGCCAGCGAAATTCCGCGGAAACATCCGCTGTCGCCAGGGGCCGGGGATTCCCCTGCCCGCCGACCCCGCCAGGACGAGTGGCGGCAAGCGCCCCATGCAGCGAGCGGAACAGGAAATCGTGGACGGCACGCGACTGCCGGAATCGCACCTCGGACTTGGCGGGATGCACGTTGACGTCGACCTCTGCGGGGTCGATATCCAGGAAGAGAACGAACGCCGGATGCCGCCCGTGGAAGAGCACATCCGCGAAGGCCTGGCGCACGGCGTGCCCGATCACTTTGTCCCGCACCGGACGACCATTCACGAAGAAATGCTGGCGGTCGGCCTGCGCCCGGGCCACGGTGGGCAGCCCGACCCAGCCATGCAGCGCCAGGCCAGCGGCTTCGGCGCGCACGCGCAGAGAACTTCCGACGAACCCCGAACCCAGAACCGATGCTATCCGTGCCTCCCAATCGTTCTCCGTTTGCTCCAAATTCATTGCGCCGTGCGAATCCCGATTCCACGTGAGGGCCACGGCCGGCCACGCGAGAGCAATGGAACGCAATGCGTCCTCGATCTGTGCGTTTTCCGTGCGTTCTGACTTCAGAAACTTCCGCCGCGCCGGCATCTCGAAGAACAGATCACGTACCACGACGGTGGTCCCGAACGGGACGCGGCAAGGCGCAATCTCTGTCATCCGCCCGTGATCCACGCTGATCTCGCTGCCTACGTCGCAGCTTCGGGTACGTGATTGCAGATCCAGGCGGGACACCGCGGCGATGCTGGGCAACGCCTCGCCCCGAAAGCCCATCGAGCGGATCCGGTCCAGATCGTCCAGAGAACCGATCTTGCTGGTCGCGTGCCGCGTCAGCGCCAACGCGAGATCGGAGGCCTCCATCCCGGCGCCGTCGTCGGCGACCCTGATCAGGCGCGATCCACCCGCCGCTGTGGTGACCTCGATCCGGGTTGAGCCGGCATCCAGTGCGTTCTCCACCAGTTCCTTGACTACGGCAGCGGGACGGGACACCACTTCGCCCGCCGCGATCTGGTTCACCAGGGAGTCCGGTAACAGTCGAATCGGCACGGGTTTCAACTGCCAGGCACGAAGCCGGCAATTCTAGCCCGGAGATTTCACCAGGGTTCGCGAATGATCGCGCCGGAATTTCAGGTCGACTGTGGAATGCGCAGTACGGCGCCGATGCGCAGGAGGTCCGTCCGCAGGTCATTGGCCTGCCGAAGCGAAGTCACGCTGATGCCGTGGCGCATGGCGATCACGGCGAGCGTCTCGCCGGGCGCCACGATGTGTTCGCGCGGCGCCTGCCGGTTGGCGGCGATCCAGGTGCCCGGCTGGGGGTGTGCATGGAAATACTCGCGAATGCCCCCGAGCACCGCGTTCGCGAGCTTGCGGCGTTCGGCGGGGGAATTGAGCTTGCGCTCCTCCTCCGGATTCGAGAGGAACGCGGATTCCACCAGGATCGAAGGCACGTCCGGGGACCGCAGCACCACGAAATTGGCGCGCTGGACCTGGTGCTTGTGCAGGGTGTTGACCCGGCCGAGTCCGCGCAGGACGTTGTTCGCGACCTGCTGGCTGGCTTCGAGCGTCGCCCCCTGCGAGAGATCGAGCAACACGGCGGCCAGCGAAGAGTCGCGTTCGACCAGCTTGACCCCGCCCACCAGGTCGGCGGCATTCTGCTTCTGCGCGAGCCACCGCGCTGCTTCGCTCGAAGCGCCGCGCCGCGACAGCGTGAACACGGATGAGCCTCGGGCCGCCCGGTTGGCGAAGGCATCCGCGTGCACGGAAACGAATAGATCGGCCTTGGCCCGCCGCGCGATCTGGTAGCGCTGCTGCAGCGGGATGAACACATCACGGTCACGGGTCAGCACCGCGCGCATGCCGGGCTCGGCGTCGATCGCGGCGGCGAGTTCCTTCGCCAACGCCAGCGTCACGTTCTTCTCGCGTACGCCCGACGGACCGGAAGCCCCCGGATCCACGCCACCATGCCCGGCGTCGATCGCCACCAGCATGTCCCGGGCCACGATGCCGGGCACATCATGCACGCTGCGCACCACACGGCGGGCGGGTGCGCCTGCGTCGAGCTCGATCGTGAGCAGGCGCCCGCTGCCGCCGGGTTTGAGAAACGAACGCGGACGGGCCGGCTGTTCGAGATCCAGCACGATCCTGAGGAAATCGGGATGGGGACGGCCCGAGCGCATCGCCTTCACCACGCCACCGTCGCGCGGCCGAAAGCGCGCGCCGAGCGCGCCGTCCGGAATATCGATCACCAGCCGGTCGGGCTTGACGAGCGTAAACACCTTGTAGTCGCAGTGCGCCGAGAGATCGAAGCTGACCTCCGTTCGGCTATCCGTGGGTTCGATGTCCGCAGAGCGCACCTCCACGGCGCTCATGGCAGCCGGGGCGCAGGCGATCAGGGCGCCCGCAAGGAGCGTCCGGCAGTACCAAACGGAAACGGAGCGCAGCATGCCGCCGATTGGAACAGAACCGACCGGGAAGTTTCAAGTCTTTTTCGTTGGAAATCCGTCGCCTGCAGCCAGTTTGTAATCACCATCCTGAAGAACCCGCTGCAACTCGTTCAATATTTCCTGTCCCACGGGCGTTCGACTCCGCAGCGACACTTCCCGCGATTCGTCTGCCCGGTGCCGCATTTCGATGTCGATATCCGCTGGCGGAGTCGCCACGCCTCCCTGCCCGGGCCATTCGATCATCAGCACGTGCCCCGCCGTTTCGCGGAGCGCAAGTGCGTCGAGTTCTTCGGGATCGCGAATCCGATACAGATCCAGATGATGCAGGATGAAGTCGGGCAGCGCGTAGGTTTCCATGAGCGTGTAGGTCGGACTTCTGACACGCAGGGAAGCGTCGAAGCTCTGGATCGTGCCGCGCGCGAGCGTGGTCTTGCCCGCGCCGAGTTCGCCCTCGAGCCAGATCACGACGGGCGCGCGCAGCGACCGCGCCAGCGCCGC
>JBGTIG010000201.1:0-17475 GCA_041745755.1 Lysobacterales bacterium | reverse complement strand
GCGCAGTGCGCGTTGGCAGCGTCCATATCGAGCCATTGCGGCGCGGGTTGCTTGCCGGCGACGATCACGTTGACGTAGTTGCGGCTGCGCAGGCAGTGGTCGGTGACCGAGAGCAGGGTGTTCGCATCCGGCGGAAGATAGATCCGGATGATGTCCGCCTTCTTATTGGCGACGTGGTCGATGAAGCCGGGGTCCTGGTGGCTGAAGCCGTTGTGGTCCTGCCGCCACACATGCGACGTCAACAAATAATTGAGCGAAGCGATCGGGCGTCGCCATGGAATCTGGTTCGAGACTTTCAACCATTTGGCGTGCTGGTTGAACATCGAATCGATGATGTGGATGAATGCCTCGTAGCAGGAGAAGAATCCATGCCGCCCGGTCAGTAGATAACCCTCCAGCCAGCCTTCGCACTGGTGCTCACTGAGCATTTCCATCACGCGACCGTCGGGTGAAACATGGTCATCGCCGGGCAATATGTCGGCGGTGGAACAACGGTCCGTCACCTCGAATACGGCTCCCCAACGGTTGGATGCCGTCTCGTCCGGGCTGAACACGCGGAAGTTCTCGGGGTTGCGTTGGATCACGTCGCGGATGAACTGGCCTTGCACGCGCGTGGCCTCGGCGTCCACAGCGCCGGGCTGTTGAACGGCCACCGCGTACTCGCGAAAGTCCGGCAACTCAAGGTCGCGCAACAGGGCACCGCCGTTGGCGTGGGGATTCGCGCTCATGCGGCGCAATCCGGCGGGGGCCAGATCCGCAAGCTCGGCGACGAGCCGCCCCGAGGCATCGAAGAGTTCGTGCGGGCGGTAGCTTTTGAGCCACGCTTCCAGCACGTCGACGTGGCCAGGTCGGTCCATGTCGCTCAACGGAACCTGGTGCGAGCGGAAAGTCCCCTCGGTACGCTGACCGTCCACCGACTTTGGTCCCGTCCAGCCTTTGGGAGATCGCAGGACGATCATGGGCCAGCACGGGCGAGCACTGAAGCCGTGCCTGCGCGCCTCGTGCTGAATGCGGCGAATCTCTCCTACCACTTTGTCGAGCGTGGCGGCCATCCGCTCATGCATATCCATCGACTCGTCACCCTCGACGAAGTAGGGCGCATAACCGTAACCGCGAAAAAGCGCCTCTAGCTCCGCGAGCGGAATGCGTGCGAGAACGGTGGGTCCCGCAATCTTGTAGCCGTTGAGATGCAGGATCGGCAGCACGGCGCCGTCGCGTACCGGATTGAGAAACTTGTTTGAGTGCCAACTGGTCGCCAGCGGACCTGTCTCGGCTTCACCATCACCCACCACGCAGGCGGCAATCAGATTCGGGTTGTCGAACACCGCGCCGAAAGCGTGCGATAACGAATAGCCGAGCTCGCCCCCTTCGTGAATCGAGCCGGGTGTCTCCGGGGCCACGTGGCTCGAGATTCCGCCGGGAAAAGAAAACTGTTTAAACAGCCGATGCATCCCTTCTTCATCCTGCGAAATGTGCGGATACACCTCGCTGTAGGTTCCTTCGAGGTATGCGTTCGCCACCAGTGCAGGACCGCCATGGCCAGGCCCGGTGATGTTGATGATGTCCAGATCGTGCTGCGTGATAATTCGGTTCAAGTGCACGTAGATGAAGTTCAAACCAGGCGTCGTACCCCAGTGCCCCACGAGTCGCGGCTTGATGTGCTCGCGCGTCAGCGGCAGATTCAAGAGCGGGTTGTCGTACAGGTAGATCTGTCCGACTGACAGATAGTTTGCGGCCCGCCAGTACGCGTCCAGCTGGCGCAGCAGGATAGGTGCAAGTGTCGAATTCCTGGAGTTCACGTATCGAGTTCCTTCGTGGGTTTGCTGGCCAGTTGATGCCAGACGGCACCCGCGATCATCGCTTGCTCGTCGGTTCGAATGACACGCACTTGCACCCGGCTGGTGTCGGTCGAAATCACGCTGGCATGCTCGGCGTTGCGCGAGCCATCGAGTTTGATGCCGAGGAAATCCAGCCCGTCGCAAATGCGCGCGCGCACGACCGGCGCGTTCTCGCCGATGCCGCCAGCGAAGACCAGTGTGTCCAATCCGCCGAGAACCGCGGCGTAGGCGCCAACGGTCTTTTTCGCCCGGTAGCAGAAGATCGACACGGCTTCCGCCGCGCGCACATCCGACGTCTCGAGTGCCAGCAAGTCGCGCATATCGGCGCTGGTCTCGGAGATGCCGAGAAGGCCAGACTCGCGGTTGACCATGTGCTCGAATTCGGCGGCGGTCATCTGGTCTTCCCTCGCCAGAACCGCACACAACCCAGGATCGAGATCGCCCGATCGCGTGCTCATCACCAAACCGGAGGAGGGCGTCAGTGACATGGTGGTGTCGACGCTGCGCCCGTCACGGACCGCAGCCATGCTCGCGCCGTTGCCCAGATGCGCGAGAACAACTCGTCCCCTGGCGGCCTGCGTGCCCGCCTCCCGCGCAAGCTCCTGCAAGAGATACGCATAGGACAACCCATGGAATCCGTAGTTGCGCAGTCCCTTGGCTTCGTATCTGCGTGGAATCGGCAGCTGGCTGGCAACGCGCGGCATGGACTGGTGGAACGCGGTGTCAAAACACGCGTACTGGGCAACGCCCGGCATTTCCGCACAAACGGCGTCCATCAACGCGATCGCCTGGGGAAGATGCTCCGGATCGAGATAGCTCAGGTAGCGCAGCTCCGCGAGCATCTCAGCGTCCACAACCTGCGGATCGCGATAGCGCGGGCCACCGTGAACCACTCGATGCCCGACTGCCGCGATTTCCGCAACCGCCCCGGCCGCAGCAAGGTGCGCGAAGAGATGTGCCAGGCCCCCAGCGTGATCCGGTGCCTCGATTGCGTGATTCGACTGAGGGTTCCGTCCATGCGTCAGCGCGATGCTCGAGTGAGGCGAACCGATCCGGTCGATCGACCCCGCAAATACGCGAATCGGGGGTGAGCTGGCGTCGAACAGGGCGAACTTCAGTGTTGATGAGCCCGCGTTGAGAACCAGCATGAATTTCCTCTCCGGCCCCGGCGGAATCTCGACGGACGACTGCGGGTGCCTCTTTACATCGGCGTTCATCGATCGAAGTACACCACGGCGCGTGCAGCAAGTTTGCTCAACTCTCTTAGCCAAAGCACCGAACTCGCCACCGCAGCGCAGCCGAGCCAGTCAGAGAGACTCAATTGCACGGTCGAGAAGGCTTCCTGCAGGAACGGTGTCTGCAGGAGTATCACGTGCAGTCCGAGGGACAGGCCCACGGCGGTCCACAGCCACCTATTGCGAAAGAGCCCTACGAAGGCGCTTTGTTCGTCGGAGCGTGCGTTGAATACGTTGAATAGCTGGAAAAGCACGAGCGTGGTGAACGCCATCGTCCGTGCGTGGCGCATGTCCCCGGAACCCTCGACGAAGCCCCCAGGGAGGGAGGCGTCCAGGACGAGGAGCGTACCCGTCGCCATGATGATGCCGACGAAGAAAATCCCCCACCACATGTCCCGTGTAATGACGCCCTCGCGCCGCGGCCGCGGGGGACGGAGCATGAGGCCCCGGGCGTTGGGCTCCACGCCTAGCGCGAGTCCGGGCGCGCCGTCCGTCACGAGATTGATCCAGAGAATCTGCGTCGCGAGCAAAGGCAGTGCCAGCGACGCTCCATCGCCTTGCAGGCCCAGCGCCTCCGCGAATAACACTCCAAGGAACATCGTCATGACTTCGCCGATGTTCGACGAAAGCAGAAATCGCAGGAACTTGCGGATGTTGGAAAAGACCGAACGCCCCTCTTCGACCGCCGCGACGATGGTGGCGAAATTGTCGTCGGACAGGACGATATCGGCGCTCTCCTTGGCCACATCGGTTCCCGTCATGCCCATTGCAATCCCGATGTCGGCGACCTTGAGGGCCGGAGCATCATTCACTCCATCGCCTGTCATTGCGACAATCGACCCACTCCTTTGCAGAGCTTTCACGATGCGAAGTTTGTGGGCCGGATTCACCCGCGCGAAGACGGAGATATCGCGGACGCTGTTGACCAACACGTCCTCCGGCCAGTTGTCCAATTCCGCGCCCGTGACTGCAAAGCCTTCCGCGGCAATGCCTAGCTCCGACGCGATGACACCGGCGGTCCTGGGGTGGTCCCCGGTGATCATGATCGACCGGATGCCTGCTTCGCGTGCTCGTGAAACGGCTTGTTTCGCTTCTTCGCGCGGTGGATCCAACATTCCTATCAAGCCCAGGAAAGTCAGCTCCCGCTCCAGGCTTTCTCCACACTCTCCGGGCTGGAGCGCGGTCGCCGGGAGGTCCTTCGTGGCAACACCCAGTGTCCGCATCGCGCTAGACGCAAGCTCATCATTGCTCTTCATGATTTCTGCGCGTCGCGAATCGCTCAGCACCCGCACTCCGTTACCCACGCGCTCGAGGCAACAACGCCCGAGCAATACATCGGGTGCCCCCTTGCTGAAGGCGATCAAAATGTCCTGGCGTTCTGCGTCCGAATGAACAGTTGTCATCAACTTGCGCTCGGAGGAGAAAGGGACTTCGCCGAGTCGTGCAAACCTTGCGTCGAGCGCCTCTCCGTCGAGGCGGCACTTACGCCCCGCGACAATCAACGCGGCCTCGGTCGGGTCACCCTGAATCGCCCAAAGCCCATCGCTCATCCGTAGCGCCGCGTTGTTGACTCGGTCCGCTGCGGTCAGCGCGGCTTGTATCTCGGCTTGTACGTCGCTTGCTTTTTCTCCGACGAAGTCGAGGCTTACGCTCCCCTCGGGGGAATACCCCGTGCCGCTCAGGTTCGCGCGGCCACTTGCCGTGACGACGACACGCACCGTCATTTCATTCCTGGTGAGCGTCCCGGTCTTGTCCGACGCGATCACATCGGCCGAGCCAAGCGTTTCGACGGCCACGAGGTGGCGCACGATGGCGTTCCGCTTCGCCATTCGCTTCACTCCCAGCGCGAGCACCACCGTAACCACGGCCGGGAGACCCTCCGGGACAGCGGCGACCGCAAGCGCCACGCCCAGAATCAGTACTTCGAACAACCCGGAGATGCCGCGTACATCCTGCACGACCAAGAGAGTTCCGATCATCACCAGCGCGATGAGCACCACGACCGTCCCGAGCATTCTTCCAACCCGATCGAGCTGCTCCTGCAGGGGGGTCGTCACATGCGCGGAAGACTTCAGCATTCCCGCGACGCGTCCCACTTCCGTGTGCATTCCGGTCGCGGTGACGACTGCCCTTCCGCGACCGTAAGTTGCGGAAGTCCCGCTGAAGACCATGTTGCGGCAGTCGCCGATTCCGACGATGGAATCTATGGGCGCGATGTCCTTCGATACAGGCAAGCTCTCGCCAGTCAGCGCAGCTTCTGTGGTCTTGAGGCTGGTGGACTCAACGAGTCGCGCGTCGGCCGGTACGGTGTCGCCTTCGTCGATGACGATGATGTCCCCACGCACCAGTTCCGCGGCGGGGACGCTGCGACGGACGTGGTCGCGCACCACCGAGCTCGCGTCGGCTGACATTGCGCGCAGTGCGGTAATCGCCGCTTCTGCTCGGGCTTCGAACAAGAATCCCATCGCCGCGTTGACAAACACCACCGCCAGGATCGCGATTGCCTCATAGGGCCATGCCGAGTTGCGTTCGACGAACCAGATGGTCGCGGAAACCGCAGTGGCGCAGAGCAGCAAGATGACGAGCACATGCCTGAATTGCGCGAAGAAGCGCGCCCACCAGGGCACTGGAGCATCAGTTGGCAACTCGTTCCGACCATCTCGTTCGAGTCGAGCCAGCGCTTCGGCCTCGCTCAATCCGTTGACCGCGTCGGATCCAAGCTCTGCGAGCATCGCCTCGATGGTGAGCATCACCGGCTGGGCGGCGGATTGTTTGGCAGGTAGGAGCATGCATTGCACTCATCAGGTACCGCGAGACCGCCGCGCTGGCGTCGGAGAAGCTGCGCCGGCCGCCCCTGGAGCATTAATGCCATGCGGGAACCACGATGACCTTGATCTCGATCAAGGCCGCCTGCATCCATCGGTGACCTAATGCAGCTTCTGAACCGCGAACCGGAGATCGCCATGAACGACACACAGTTGCGCCAAAGTGTTATTAACCAGTTGAATTTTGAACCCAGCATCGACGCAGCCGATATCGGAGTTGCTGCCGAGGAGGGCGTCGTGACGCTCACCGGTCACCTGCCGAGCTATGACCAAAAACTCGCGGCCGAGCGGGCGACGTGGCGGGTCCAGGGCGTCAAGGGCATCGCGCAGAAGATCAAGGTTCGTTTCGCAACTGACAAAAAGCATCATGACGACGAAATTGCCGAGCGCGCGCTGAAAATCCTTGCGTGGAATTCCTCGATTCCCAGCAGCGCGCTCCGCGTCAAGGTTCAGGATGGACTCGTAACGCTGAGTGGCCCCGTCGACTGGAACTACGAGCGCGATGGCGCGGAAGCCGCAGTTCGGAGGCTGGAAGGGGTCAAGGGCGTGCTCAACGAGATCAATCTGCAACCGGTAGTGCAGGCGGCAGACGTCAAGCAACGGATCACGGATGCACTCACGCGTCATGCTCAAGTCGAGTCTAGCCGCGTCCAGATCGACGTGGGGGACGACGGGAAAATTCGCCTCGACGGACAGATCGGAAGCTTCGATGAACGGCGCGCCGTTCTGCGGGCGGCGTGGTCCGTCCCAGGTGTCAGAACGGTGGATGACTGGATGACCATCTACTAGGCAATTGCCGAGCATCGTCCGCCCTCACCTTCGAGCGGGCAAACCGCCCTTTCGTTCGCGTAGACCTCTGGAGCTCCCATGTACAAACGAATTCTTCTGGCCACCGACGGATCGAAACTGGCCCAACATGGGGCGGAACACGGCATTCGACTCGCCAAAGCGCTGGGGGCTTCAGCGGTGGGTGTCTACGCGTCTCCGCCTGTCACTTCGGCCGAAGTTTTTGCATTTGTTCCAATGACCCTTGTCGCAGACGCAACGGCTATGGGGAGAGCGGCAGAGGACGCAGTCCGGCACCTCGGCGCCATGCAAGCGGCAGCAAAGGGTGCCGCGGTGCCGTACAAGTCTGTGCACATGCGCGACGGGGCTCCCGCGGAGTCCATTGTCAAGACAGCCAAAGCCGAAAAAAGCGACCTGGTCGTGGTGGGGTCGCACGGTCGGACGGCTTTGAGCCAACTGGTGCTGGGGTCGGTGACGACGCGAGTGTTGGCGACTTGTGTGGTACCGGTGCTGGTCTACCGGGAGGCGGCTGCGCCAAAGCCCGCACGCCGGACCGGAGCCTCAGAGTCGTATCGCCGCATCATGATCTGCACGGACGGATCCGCCGCAGCAAAGCTTGCGACGAAACACGGAGTGGATTTGGCAAAGTCGCTGGGTGCCAGCGTCGTGGCGATCTACGTTACGCCACCGTTCGTGCCACCCATTGGCTTTGAAACCTCACCGATGATGCCCGCGATTCGCAAGCACATGGCGGAGGCGCGCGCGGGGGCGCAATACCATCTCGGCGCAGTCGCGCGTCGCGCCGAACGTGTCGGCGTGGAATGCCAGACGCGGCACGAGGGTGGAATGTCCGCGGCGCGCCTCATCGTCGACACGGCGCGGCGAATGCGCTGCGATCTCATCGTAATGGGATCGCACGGGCGTGATCGCTTCAAGCAGGTGTTGCTGGGCTCGGTCGCCACGAGGGTCCTCGAGACCTGCTCGACACCGGTCCTGATCGTCCGCATCGACGTTGATGCGCCGCGTAGAGGCTCAGCGCGACGCTGAGAGCCGCGGACGTCACAACCTCGCGTACCACTGCCATGTGTCAGCCAGTGGTATGCAGCGCTGGTGACGCGAGAGCTTCGAGTCGTTCGCGATCGACGAGCTCGACATGGCGACGATCAATGCGAACCAGGCCCTCGTCCTGGAAGTGTTTGAGGAGGCGGCTCACCGTCTCCGGCGCCAAACGCAAATAATTGGCGATGTCGGTGCGAGGCATGGTGAGGTCGAACCGGCCGGCGGAAAAGCCCCGCGCCGCGAGCCGCTGCGACAGGCCCATCAGGAACGCCGCCATTCGTTCGTCTGCCGTCCAGTCTCCTGCGTGCGAGGCAGCGCGCCCAATATCACGACTCAACAAGCGGAAAAGATTCTGCTGAAGTTGCGGGAGCTTTGCAGCGAGCTCGGACAGCTTGGGGAACGAGAACTGGCACAACATCACGGTATCGAGCGCGACTGCGTTGCATCGGTACGCGTTGTCGTCAATGGCATCCAGTCCGATGACGTCTCCCGAGAGGTGAAAACCCAGCACCTGTTCGCGGCCCTCCCGGTCGATCGAATAAGTCTTCACCGTGCCCACCCGCACAGCGGATATCGACGCGAAAGGGTCGCCGTCCCGGAAGATGTGCTCGCCGGATTGGAACGGACCCACGTGGGTCACCAGTACATGCAGGTCGATCATTCCGCAGTCGTCCATCCCCTGTGCGACGCACACCTGCGCAAAGGCACAAGTCGTGCACGACAACCTGCCGCCTTCAAATGCGGTCGAGGCTTTGCTGGGGGGGCGCGCGGTGGTAGCCACGCTTCGCGTCACAGCCGGACTGCGAGGATGGAGAGCAGTTACAGGAGAGAGTTGTCTGATGCCGTGAGTCGGAGCATGCACATCGTGATACTACGCGGTAGTGCGGCGCGGCGCAGTGACGGTTGCGTGAATGCTCGCGGGGCGGTTGGTCCCGTTCATTCGCACCGGGTGACCAACATAGGACCTTCCCCTCTATTGGATCTGCAGCGAGTGGATCACCTGTGACGCATCATCTGGATCGGCTTCCCGGTCAAACCCGAGTGCCGCCGCGAGATCCGCCATTGCATGATTCTCAGCGGAGTCGATTGACCACATGCGATTGATCCCATTAGTTCTAGCGGCACCGATCAGGTGCCTCATCAAAGTTGTGCCGAGGCCACGCTCCTGCCAGTCGTCCAGAACGGCCACAGCGCATTCGCATTCTGAGCCCTGAACAGTAGAGCTGTAGCGCGCCACACCGACAAACACATCGACCGGCAGCCCCGGCAGCACTGCGGCGAAAGCCACGTCGTGGACATAATCGATGTCGGTCAACTGCTCGATCAACGCGCTGCTAGGGTGTTTGACCTGCCCCAGGAAACGATCACGGCGCGCTTGGGGGGACAGCGTCTCAATGAAGATTCTTTCGGCTGCATGGTCCTCCTTGCGCACCGGTCGGATCAGCACTTGGGACCGGTCCCGCAGCACTTCTTGCCAACGAGGACTGTCAGGTCCCATTGCGGCAGGAATCAAAGCAGCTGTTGATTGCATGGCAGTTCTCTCCAGGGCGGCTCGGAGCAAGTCTGGCCCCTGACACTGCAATCTGCCTTGATCTGGATCAACTCCTGGGGCACACATTCGGGTTGATACCAGCGCGTCCTCTGCCCATGCTGTGCCCACCGCTGGCCAGTTGAGACCATCAAGCTGCCTCGTGCCAGGCAGTCCTTCTCGAAGCGCGAGCTTGCCAGCATGTGCTCTTTGTTCGAGACAGGGCGATCGTGTGCAACTTGCCACCTGCTGGCTGAGTTAGCCAGCGCCGTGCGCCTCGCAACACGCCTGTCACTTGCTGCTTGCTGGCGACTTGCCGAAGTCAGCTGCGCATGGCCCGCCATGCCCACAAACCCACCCCGGCCAGCGCAGCGACCCAGATCAACACGATGGACGCCGCCATCAAGCGGCTCGGCGGCCGATCTGCGGATATCGCGGCCTGCTTCCTCGCAGCGAGGGCGACCTCGGGTGGCACCAGCCGCAGCACTAGCATGAGTCCGAGTGGGACGAGGATCAGGTCGTCAATGTAACCAAGGATGGGAATGAAGTCCGGGATGAGATCGATCGGACTGAGGGCGTAGGCAGCCACGAGAATCGCCAGTACGCGCACTGGCCAAGGGGTGCGCGAGTCTCGAGCCGCGAAGTAGACGACGAGCGTCTGCTCCATGAGCTGCTTCGCCCACTGTCTGAGAGATGACAACGAAGTTCGCGCCAGGTGCCGGGAGCGGGCAGCGATACCCCACCGCTTCGGCTTCGGCGAGCTGTCGTCGACCGGACTCAAGCCTGCATCGGACGCATGTGCACGGCGGTGTCTGTGTACTGATGAAACGAAATTGCTCGTCCAGCCTCGAACTTCCAGACGTGAGCGAACGGTGCCTTGAAACTCCTGCCCGTGAGCTTGTACGTGCCGCTGTACTCCCCAAGCGCGACGACCGTTGACCCTTCGGCCACGAACTCACTGGGAATCGCGGCGAATCCGTCCCAGTCACCGCCGATCTTCATGAAGACGTTTTCGAGTACCGCATCAGGACCGATGGAGACACCGCCATACGGACCGCCCTCGGCCTCCGTCCAACGCGCATCGGGCGCGAGGACAGCCAGCACGGAGGGAATGTCGCCAACGGCAAACGCGTTGTATACGGCGCGTACTACGTCGAGATTGCTGCTCATTGTTCCCCCCGGTCGAAAACGCGAGATCGGCCTTTTGCAATGTCGGCGGACTCAATCACGCGTACCTGAGCGATTCCGCGGGTATGAAGCAGGAAGCGTTCCCGGGCGCCTGCGCGAAAACCGCCTGTCGCACGGATTCTATCCCGCGCGGGAGTTTTCAGTTCAGGACCGGGAAGCATCGTCGCGGTGGACCCTCGCAAATCCGATACCGACGACGAGCCCGATGACCCCGAACATCACGAGGAAGAGCCTCGCCTCCTCGCTCAGCAGCGAACTCAAGTCGCCTCCGTTGAAAACGGCGATCAGCGCTGTCGGAACCACACCGAGCGCAGATGCCGATAGCGGAAAAGGCCACATTGGCCGAACTCCGCGCAACCTCCGACGGAGGGCACGAAGCACGGGAAGATAAAGGAGCAGGAACACCAGCGCGAACGAGACCGACGACCAGAACAGCACGGCCTTCGCATCGCCGCCCCACGACAGCCGTTCGCCGTACACCAGAAGCAAGGTGACCGAATACGCTGCGACGCCGGCGATCCAGGACACGATCGCGACGATGAACAAACGCACGCCCGTTTGCGAAGGATGCGACCTGCCAGCGAATAGGGCTCGTGCCGAGATGATGATCGGGGCTCGTCGGTGGCGGCGTGGCCGCAGTGAAGGGAAGGACGACGGGTGGCCGGAAGCCTGGTTGATCGCGCAGGATCGTGGAGCAAGAAGAGCGCACCGAGTTATTCCGCCACGCAGACGCCCGAGCCAACCAGTATTGAGTCCGCTGGAACGGTAGGACAGGGAAGTGCTTCTGTCGAGCGCACAAAGAAACGCCGCCCGAAGGCGGCGCTCTTGCATCGATTGCGAGGCCGATCAGCGCGACTGGCGAATGACCACCAGCGCAAGTGCTGCGAACAGCAGGCCCAGCAGTACCATGCCGCCGGTGCCAAATGCCGGCACACCACTGGCGCCGTTGCCGCCCGGCGCACCCGCCTGCACGGTGAAGCCCTGGATCGGGGCGCCGGCGCCCAGTACGCCAATGAGCGACGCCGCGCCGCTGGTCAGGCTCACCGTGGCGAGATTGGTAACGCCAGCCACCGACAGCGCCGCGAAGGCCATGTTGGTCGCGGTTCCGTTGTCGGTCAGCACATCGAGGCCGATGACATTGCCGGTGTCGACACCGAGCGGCCCGATCGCCACCTGCGTGCCGTCGTTCGGCGGCACCTGGTTGTAGAGGATGTCGGTACTGCCGTTGATGCCGAACAGCGAAGTCGTCGTGGCGCCTGCAAATGCGTTGGTGTAGCCAGACGCCTGGATGCTGGTGGTCGCACCGTTGAGTGCGCCATCGGTGGTGACGGCGCCCGTGTCGACGTTGATACGGAGGTTCTGGGCAGCGTCGCTGGTCACGCGGAGGCGATCCGGCACCGGATTGAAGTCAACGCCGAACGACGTTCCGGAGAGACCCGTGTAGGGCAGCGTGGCGTCGGCGGGATCTGCGGCGAGCGTCGACAACAGGCTTGCCTGGCCGCTGGACGCACTGATCGTGTAAAGGCGTCCCACACCGGCATTGTTGGTCAGCGCGACGAGGGATCCATTGGCCGGACGCCTGTCGAGGCCGATGATGACGTCGCCGGCATTGAGGCCTGTAATGGGGGCGGTGGCGAACAGGCTCGACGGATTCGACCCGTCGTAGGTATTGATGTTGGTTCCCGTCACCGTATAAATGGTCTGGGCTTGTGCGACGCCCGCCAGCGTGAGGGTGGCGAGCAGCAGAATCGGGCGCAGTTTCATCAGGATCATCCTCAATTGTCGATTTCGGGATCGGATACTGCAGGTTGTGCGAGGTCGGATATTACAGCTAAACGAAGTATTAACAAGCCTTTGCGAGGCGTATCGCATCCAGTTTCGTCAAACTGCCGTCAATGGCGATCCGGGCGAAGTTAAACTCCGGAGCCGACCCCCGACCGCGATCCACCATGGCCCTCGACCCGCTCGATCTATACGACGTCCGCTCGCTGCTCAGCGAGGAGGAACGGGCGGTGCAGGACACGGTGGCCCGTTTCACCGATGAACGCGTGCTGCCCATCATCGGCGAGGCGTTTTCCGAAGCGCGTTTCCCCGCCGAACTGGTTCCCGAGATTGCCTCGCTTGGACTGCTGGGATCCTCGCTTCCCGACGAGTACGGCGGCGGCGGTCTCAATGCCGTCTGTTATGGACTCATCTGCCAGGAACTCGAGCGTGGGGATTCGGGCATCCGCAGTTTCGTTTCCGTGCAGTCCTCTTTGTGCATGTATCCGATATTCGCCTACGGGTCGGAGGAGCAGCGCAGGCGCTGGCTGCCCGGCATGGCGCGCGGCGAGATCATCGGCTGCTTCGGCCTGACCGAGCCACAGGGTGGATCGGATCCCGCCAACATGAAAACCACGGCGCGGCGCGAGGGCGACGGCGGAGACTGGTTGATCAACGGCGCAAAGATGTGGATCACCAACGGCAACCTCGCCCACATCGCCATCGTCTGGGCGCAGACCGACGACGGTATCCAGGGATTCGTCGTGGAGCGCGACATGGCAGGCTTCCAGGCGCAGGAAATCAAGCACAAGATGAGCCTGCGCGCATCGGTCACCAGTGCGCTGTACTTCGACAACGTGCGTGTGCCCGACGCCAATCGGCTGCCGGACGTCAAGGGACTGAAAGGACCTTTGGGCTGCCTGACGCAGGCGCGATACGGCATCACCTGGGGACCGATCGGTGCCGCGCAGGCCTGCCTCGCCGAAGCCATCTCGTACGGGCGCGAGCGCGTGCTCTTCGGGCGCCCGATCATCGCCAACCAGGCGGTGCAGCTCAAACTGGCCGACATGGCGCGACGCATCACCGCGGGCCAGCTGATTTCGCTGCAGCTCGGGCGACTCAAGGACGCCGGCCGGATGCAGCCGACGCAGGTCTCTCTCGCCAAATGGAACAACTGCAGGATGGCGATCGACATCGCCCGGGAGGCGCGCGACGTACTCGGCGGAGCGGGTATCACCACTGAACACTGTCCCATCCGGCACGCGCTCAACCTCGAGTCCGTCATTACCTACGAGGGCACCGAGACCGTGCATCAGCTCGTGGTCGGCCGTGAACTGACCGGCATCAACGCGTTCTGATCCCCGGCGATGCTGCGGAACCTTTGGCCGTGAAGGTGCGAACGCCGCGCATCGAGACCGGGCGGTTGCTGCTCCGATTGCCGGAGCGGGCGGATTTCGAGGGCTACGCGGCGTTCTTTGCCGATGAAGAGGCTGCGCGGGGCGTGGGCGGTGCGCTGCCGCGGGGATTGGCATGGCGGAGGTTTCTGCAGATGCCGGGGGCGTGGGCGATCCAGGGGTTCGGCATGTTCTCGATCATCGAGAAGTCGACCGGAACCTGGCTGGGGCAAGCGGGACCGTGGCAACCGGACGGGCACAACGGGACGGAAGTCGGCTGGATGCTGTTGCGCGCGCACTGGGGCCGCGGCTTCGCGACCGAAGCCGTGACCGCGGCGATCGACTTCTCGTTCGCGACGCTTGGCTGGAGTGAAGTGATCCACAACATCCTGCCGGACAATGCGGCGTCGATCGCGCTGGCCGAGCGAGTCGGGTCCACGTTTCGCGGCTCGGCCCGCAGGTCGCCGAACGACGGCGCGGAACTCGGTGTCTGGGGTCAGACCAGCGGGCAATGGCGTACCTTTGCGGCGCAGCGATCCGCAGCGCGCGGCACGACGAGGGCAGAACGATGATCACCGTGCACGGGATGGCGGTATCCGGCAATTGCCACAAGGTGCGGCTGCTGCTCGAGCTGCTGGGGCTGCCTTATCGGTGGGTGGAAGTCGACAGCGCGCACGGCGCCACGCGCACGCCGGCGTTCCTCTCGCTCAATGCGAACGGGCGCGTACCGGTCGTGGTGCTGGCGGACGGGCGCGTGCTCAACGAATCGAACGCAATCCTCTACTACTTCGCGCAGGGCACGCCCTGGTTCGCAGGCGACGATTTCGGGCGCGCCAGCACGCTGGCCTGGATGTTTTTCGAGCAATACAGCCACGAGCCGTACGTGGCGGTCGCGCGCTTCATCTGCGGATGGACGGAAGCAGGCAGCGAGCGGCGCGGCGCTGAACTGGCCCGCTGCAGGGTCAGGGGTCATGAGGCGCTGGCAGTGATGGAGCGGCATCTGGGTGGCGCGCAGTGGTTCTCGGGCGTCCATCGCGGCATCGCCGACATCGCCCTGCACGCCTACACCCACTGCGCGGGAGACGCCGGCTTCGATCTCGGGCGCTTTCCGGCGATCCGCGACTGGCTCGCGCGCTTCGAGGCATCGAAGGGTTTCATTGCGATGCCCGCCGTCCCTGCGGACGTGGCGGAGCGGCTGCGGTTGCCGTGATCCGGAAGCGGGCGGAGGGGCACGGAGTGTGCCGATGTGGGTTGCCGGTGCTTCACCAGGTGGCGGGCAGAGCGAGGATCGGCAGCGCGGCCGGTTGGCGATTGCAAGCGGAGCGTCGGCCGGCGAGCGCGTGCGCAGGCTCGCGCGGAGCGCGGCGTTACCGCGACAATGCGCAGTCAGGGGCGTTCCCGGTCAGGAGACGGTAGATGGCGGCGGTACCCGAGGCGAGAACCCTTCCGGCGCGCATGCGCGGCGTCAACCGCGCCGAGATCTGCGATACCAACTTCACCGAGTTTGTCCGTGAGTGGGCGGGCAGGGTGGAGGCGAGGCCCGCGCCGGAGGAGTCGATCCTCGAGGGCAGCGCGCTCGATGCCCGGGGTTTCGAGGAGTTGCTCGATTCGCAGTTGATCTCGCGACAACTCGATCTGATGGCGCGCGTGTTGCGTCTCACCAACAGGAGCTTCTACACCATCGGATCGAGCGGACACGAGGGCAACGCCATGGTCGCGCGACTCACGCGCCATACCGATCCTGCGTTTCTCCACTACCGCAGCGGCGCCTTCATGGTGGAGCGATCCCGCAAGTTGTCCGACATGGATCCGGTGATGGATTCGGCGTTGTCCTTTGCGGCGTGCCGCGCGGATCCCGCGTCGGGTGGACGCCACAAGGTGTGGGGATCGAAACCGCTCTGGGTATTGCCGCAGACTTCGACCATCGCCTCGCACCTTCCCAAAGCGCTGGGCATGGCGATCGCGATCGAGCAGGCCGGTCGCATCCGGCACGCGCTGCCGATTCCGGCAGACAGCATTGTGATCTGCTCGTTCGGAGATGCATCGAGCAATCACGCGAGCGCACAGACCGCGTTCAACGCGGCGGCATGGACCGCGTACCAGAAGCTGCCCGCGCCGGTTCTGTTCGTCTGCGAGGACAACGGCATCGGCATCTCGGTCAAGACGCCGACCGACTGGATCGCGCGAAACTTCCGCGATCGGCGCGACCTCGATTATTTTTTCGCCGATGGCCTCGACCTCGCAGCCGGATTCGGGCAGGTGCGTACGGCAATCGAACACTGCCGGCGAACGCGCAGGCCCACTTTCCTGCACCTGCAGACCACGCGCATCATGGGACACGCGGGAACCGACTTCGAGATCGAGTGGCGTTCGATCGAGGAGTTGTGCGCTGTGGAGGCGACGGATCCCCTGCTGCGTACCGCGGCAATCGCGCTCGAGTCGGGGTTGCTCACCCGTGACGAGTTGCTGGATCGCTACGAGCGTACGCGTGCGAGGTGCTTTGCGGCGGCAGACGCGGCTGATCACTTGCCGAAGCTCACGAGTCTTGCGGAGATCATGGCCCCGCTGGCGCCGAACTCGCCCGTGGCAGTTGATCTCGAAGCGCGACGGGCGGACTTTGGTGCTGCCCGAATCGCGGCTTTCGGCGGCGCGTCGAAGCTCCCGGAAACGCAGCCGCCGCGACACCTGGCGATCCAGATCAACAACGCCCTGCACGACCTCATGGCGAAGTACCCCGAGTCACTGCTGTTCGGCGAGGATGTCGCGCAGAAGGGCGGGGTGTACACCATCACCCGGGGGCTGCATCGGGCATTCCGCAACGCGCGGGTATTCAACACGCTCCTTGACGAGACCATGATCCTCGGCCTCGCGCAGGGGTTCGCGAACCTGGGGATGCTGCCGATTCCCGAGATCCAGTATCTGGCGTACTACCACAACGCCTGCGACCAGCTGCGCGGCGAGGCGTCGTCCCTGCAGTTTTTTTCCAACGACCAGTATCGCAATCCCATGATCGTGCGTATCGCGGGGCTGGGTTACCAGCGGGGCTTCGGTGGCCACTTCCACAACGACAATTCGATTGCCGCACTGCGCGACATCCCCGGGCTCGTGCTCGGATGCGCGAGTCGCGGCGACGACGCGGCAACCATGCTGCGGACGCTTGCTGCGATGGCGAAGGTCGACGGTCGCGTCAGTGTTTTTCTCGAGCCTATCGCGCTCTACATGACCAAGGACCTGTACGCGGCGGGAGACGGCGGCTGGCTCACGTCGTATCCGGCGCCCGCAGAGGCGATGACGCCCGGTGAGGAACGTGTTTACGGTGCAGAGGCACGCGATTGCGTGATCCTGACCTATGGCAACGGGGTGCCGATGAGCCTGCGTGCCGCGCGCCGGATCGCCGCCACTCAAGGCTGGCAGGTGCGCGTGGTGGATCTGCGATGGCTGGTGCCGCTCAACGTCGACGCCATCGTACGGCACGCCAGGGAATGCGCGCGGATCATCGTCGTCGACGAGGGCAGGCAAACCGCAGGCGTGGGCGAGGGCGTCATCACGGCGATCGTGGAAGGTGGGGAAGGCGAGACGCCGCTGCGGCGAGTCGTCGGCGCCGATACCTACACGCCGCTCGCGGGCGCAGCATTTCTGGTGATCCCCGGCGAGGACGACATCGTCGCGGCGGCCGAGGGGCTTGGCACGCGCGAAGAGCGGGTCGAGCGCGCGGGTCGGTAGCTCCGCCCCCGGTTAATGACCTATGATCGCCGGCATGAGCGAAGTGCGCCCGATCACCATTCTGTTTGCGGACGTAGCCGGCAGCACCAAGCTTTTCGAGACGCGCGGCGACCTCGAGGCGCGGCGACTCATCTCGTC
>JBGTIG010000200.1:0-7062 GCA_041745755.1 Lysobacterales bacterium | reverse complement strand
CAATCGTGCAGCGCGCCCGCGACGCTGGGGGCGGCTGGCGCGGGTCCCACGCGGCCGGCGGCAATTGCCGGTTTCGTGGTTGAGGGCGACTTGCGCTCGATCGCCGAACCCCCACCTTCTCGCGATGATCGGAATCCACCGCACGAAGCGCATCGCTATGATCCCGAGCCTGATCCGGACGCGGCCGTCTTGATGGAATACATCCGCATCCGGGGCGCGCGCACGCACAACCTCAAGAACATCGATCTCGACCTGCCGCGGGATCGGCTGATCGTCATCACCGGTCTTTCGGGATCGGGCAAGTCGTCGCTGGCGTTCGACACCATCTACGCGGAGGGACAGCGCCGGTACGTCGAGTCATTGTCGGCCTATGCCCGCCAGTTCCTCAGCGTGATGGAGAAGCCCGACCTCGATCATATCGAGGGCCTGAGCCCCGCGATCTCGATCGAGCAGAAGTCCACGTCGCACAATCCCCGCTCGACCGTCGCCACGATCACGGAAATCTACGACTATCTGCGCCTGCTGTTCGCGCGCGTCGGCAGCCCGCATTGCCCGAGGCACGGCAACGCCCTCGCTGCGCAGACCGTGAGCCAGATGGTCGACACCACGCTTGCGCTCGATCCTGCGCAGCGCTACATGCTGCTGGCGCCCGTCATTCGCGAGCGCAAGGGCGAACACGCGCAGGTGATCGATCAGTTGCGCGCGCAGGGTTTCGTCCGTGTGCGCGTGGACGGCACGCTGTACGAGATCGATGACGTGCCTGCGCTTCCGCTGCGCGTCAAGCACACCATTGAAGCGGTCGTGGACCGGCTGCGACCGGCACCCGAACTGCGGCAGCGGCTCGCCGAGTCCTTCGAGACGGCGCTCCGCCTTGGCGAGGGACTCGCAGTGGTGCGCTCGCTGGACGATGCCGCGTCCGCGCCAATCCTGTTCTCCTCGAAGTTTTCCTGTCCCATCTGCGACTACTCGCTCTCCGAGCTCGAGCCTCGCCTGTTCTCGTTCAACTCGCCGATGGGTGCCTGCCCGGAGTGCGATGGACTCGGCGTCAGCCAGTTCTTCGATCCGGAGCGCGTGGTGCTGCATCCCGAGCTCTCGCTCGCAAGCGGCGCGATCCGCGGCTGGGACCGTCGCAACCAGTACTACTTCCAGATGATCTCCTCGCTGGCGAAGCACTACGGATTCAGCGTCGACACGCCATGGCGTGATCTCGAAGCGAAGATGCAGCAGGCGGTCCTGCATGGCTCCGGCAATGCGGCCGTCTCTTTCCGCTACGTCAGCGAGCGCGGCAGGTCGGTGACCCGCAAGCACCGCTTCGAGGGCATCGTGCCGAATCTCGAGCGCCGCTATCGGGATACCGAATCCGCGACGGTGCGCGAGGAGCTTTCCCGCTACATCAGCCAGCGTCCCTGCGAGTCCTGCGGAGGTCAGCGCCTCAATCCTTCCGCCCGCAACGTCTTCGTCGCAGAACGGAATATCGCCGCGATTTCCGCGCTTTCGGTGGCGCATGCCCGCGAATGGTTCGATGCGCTCGCATTGCCCGGCTGGCGCGGGGAGATCGCCGAGCGGATCGTCAAGGAGATCCGCGAGCGGCTGCGGTTTCTCGTGGATGTCGGTCTCGATTATCTGACGCTCGGTCGCCAGGCGGACTCGCTCTCGGGCGGGGAAGCGCAGCGCATACGCCTCGCATCGCAGATCGGCGCAGGTCTGGTTGGCGTGATGTACGTGCTCGACGAGCCATCGATCGGCCTGCATCAGCGCGACAACGAACGGCTGCTGGGCACGCTCACGCGGCTGCGCGACATCGGCAATACGGTGATCGTGGTCGAGCACGACGAGGACGCCATTCGCGCCGCCGATCACCTGGTCGACATCGGCCCTGGCGCCGGCGTACACGGCGGGCGGATCGTGGCGCAGGGCAGCTACGCGGACATACTGGCCGCGCCGGATTCCATCACCGGGCAGTACCTTTCCGGCCGCGCGAGGATCGAGACGCCGGCCGTGCGGCATCAGCCCGATCGCAGGCGCCTGCTCAAACTGCTGGGCGCGAGCGCCAATAATCTGCGCGATGTCGACCTCGAGATACCCGCGGGCCTTCTCACCTGCGTGACGGGCGTTTCAGGATCGGGCAAGTCGACCCTGGTCAATGACACCCTGTATCGACTGGCAGCCGCCGAGCTAAACGGCGCATCGACCCAGCCTGCCGAGCATCGTGAAATCCGCGGCCTGGAGCTTTTCGACAAGGTCGTCGAGATCGACCAGTCGCCCATCGGCCGCACGCCCCGCTCCAATCCAGCGACGTACACCGGGCTGTTCACGCCGTTGCGCGAACTGTTTGCGCAGGTGCCGGAATCGCGCGCGCGCGGCTACGCGCCGGGTCGCTTCAGTTTCAATGTCAAGGGCGGGCGCTGCGAAGCCTGCCAGGGCGACGGCCTGATCAAGGTCGAGATGCATTTCCTGCCGGACGTATACGTTTCCTGCGATGTCTGCCACGGCAAACGCTACAACCGGGAGACGCTGGCGATCACGTACAAGGGCCACACGATCAGCGATGTGCTGGAGATGACGGTGGAAGATGCGCACAAGTTGTTCGAGCCGGTGCCGACGCTCGAGCGCAAGCTCGCGACGCTCATGGCAGTGGGACTTTCGTACATCAAGCTCGGACAAAGCGCGACGACGTTGTCGGGCGGCGAGGCGCAGCGGGTGAAGCTCTCTCGCGAGCTCTCGCGCCGGGACACCGGCAACACGCTCTACATCCTGGACGAGCCCACCACCGGCCTGCACTTCCACGACATCGCGCAGCTGCTCAAGGTGCTGCATCGGCTGCGCGACGAAGGCAATACCGTGATCGTGATCGAGCATAATCTCGATGTGATCAAGACCGCCGACTGGGTGGTCGATCTGGGCCCGGAGGGGGGCGATGGCGGCGGACGGATCATCGCCGCGGGCCCGCCCGAAGCGATTGCCGCGGAACCGGCCTCGCATACCGGGCGATTTCTCGCGCGGGTGCTCGATCAGTCTTCCGCGAGCACAGAGCGCAAGCCGGCCAAAGTCGCGCCATTTCGCAAACGCAGGGCTGCATGATCGACAGCAGGGCAGCGGATTCGACACCGGCGGCAGAACCGCAGGCGGCTCCCGTTGCGGGCGAGCCGCTTGCGCGCGCGCTGCTGTCCGTCCGCTGGGGCGACCTCGACGCCTACGGACACGTGAACAACGCGGCTTACCTCACGTATCTCGAGGAGAGCCGCCTGCGCTGGTTCGAAACCCTGCCGGGCGACTGGTACCAGGAAGCATCGGCGCCGGTTCTGGCGTCATCGCTTCTCGAGTTCCGGCAGTCGATCAACTGGCCGGAGGAGCTGATCGTCGAGTTGCGCGCGCCACGCGTCGGCAACTCGAGCCTGACACTCACGCACCGCATACTCTCGGCTCGCGACGCCAGCACGCTTTATCTGGACGCCACCACCGTGATGGTGTGGATCGACCGCGCGAGCGGCCGTTCCGTGCCGCTGCCGGATGCCGTGCGGCAGGCCGTCAGTCCCGCTGCTGCGCGGACGCGGGACCAGCCGCCCGGGTTCGACGATTCAGTTGTCGACTGACTCCGGGCTCATCGGCGTCGCCCCGGCGGCGGCGTCCACATCCGGTGTCAGGGTTCCGGTGGCCGGCGGTGCTGCGACTGCCGGTTCGGCGTCCGCGCCTTCCTGCATGCCGGGTTGCGCGCGTACCTCGAAGACGGCTTTGACGCTGTCCCCGCTCGCGCTCTGCAGCAGCAACTCGACCTTCTCGCCGGCACGCAGGCGGGGCTCGGCGCCGAACAGCATGAAGTGGAGCTTGCCCGGTTCGAACCGGAGCTCACCTCTTGCGGGCACGGCGACCGTGCGCTCGTTGCGCATCTGCATGACGCCTGCATTGTCCGTCATCGAGTGCATCTCGAGCCGGGTGAAACGATCGCTGTCGATCGCCAGCAGCGTCACCGGGCGCCGGGCGCTGTTCGATATCACCGCGTAGCCCACGTTCGATCTCGCGGTCGGTGGCGCCTCGAGGATGTATCCGTCGCTGACCTTGAGCACGTCGCGAGCCGACAGCAGTGACGGGGCGACGAGGACCAGCGTCGCTATGACCAGGAGAGGAAAGGTGCGCATGCCGGAGCTCCGCAGGTGTGTTGACCTATGATGATCGCACAGCCGATGCCGGTATCTCCCGCCCACAGGATTGCGTCCATGCTCGAACGTCTGCGCCATGGTGCCGTTCTCGAACTCCGGCTCGCGCGACCTCCCGTCAATGCGCTCGATCCGGCGATGGTCGGGGCGCTCGCCAGTGCGGTGCGCGACGCCCCCGGCGAAGGCGCTCGCGCGATCGTGCTGTCGGGCTCGCCCGGAATGTTCTGCGCAGGCCTCGACGTGCCGAAGCTGTTGACGCTGGACCGCCCCGCGCTCACGGCATTCTGGGGCGATTTCTTCGGCCTGCTCTCGCGCCTGGCCCGGTGTCCGGTCCCGATTGTCGCGGCAATCACCGGGCACAGCCCTGCCGGAGGGGCGGTCCTGTCGATCTTCTGCGACTACCGGGTGATGGCGAGGGGGCCTTACAGGATCGGCTTGAACGAAGTGCAGGTGGGCCTCTCGGTGCCGCCGCGGATCCAGTTCGCCCTGCGTCGGCTGATCGGCGCCCACCGCGCGGAACGCCTGATGGTGGCGGGCGCGATGATCGATTCCGAAGAGGCGCTGCGCATCGGCATGGTGGATGAACTCGCGCCCGTGGAATCGGTGACGGCTGCGGCACTTGGCTGGTGCGAGCGGCACCTCGAGTTGCCGCCATTGGCGATGGCGGCGACCCGTCGCATGGCGCGCGCCGATCTGCACGAAGCCATCGGCGGGGCGGAATCGCACGATGTGGAGGATTTCGTCGACGCCTGGTTCAGCGACGAGACGCAGCGGGTCCTGCAGGCCCTGGTGGAGCGTCTCAAGCGCCCGAAACCGCTCTAGTGAAAGCAAGGCTGCCGGGCTGGCAGCACTGCCCAAAAAAGGCCACCGCGGGCCGGGACTTTGAGACCCTCAGAACGATCCGGCCGAGAAAGCAGACTCCGCCTCTGGCTTGGGTCGGAGCCAAACCTCCACTCGTCGATTTCGCGCGCGGCCAGAGTCAGTGGAATTGCTCGCCACCGGAGCGACCGGGCCGACACCCCGGACTCGGCGCGCGGCAACACCGCGACGTAGAAGTTCGGAGGCCACGTAATCCGCGCGGTCCGTGCTCATCGCCACCGCCTGATACACATTGACCTCGTTGGCGTCGGAGAACCCGATGAGGATCAGTTCGCCTCGCCTGATCCCTTCCTGGCGCATGAATTTCGCCAGCCGATCAAGATCGCGCAAGGCCTTGCCATCAAGGTAACTTGCGCCCGTGGCAAAACGGAAGTTGACGGTCAGCCGGCGCGCGGCTTCCGTCAGTTGTGCATACTCCTCACCGACATCCTGCCGGGCGGGCAAGGCGATGGGAGCGATCGCCTGCGCGACGAAGCCGACGCTTTCGACGACCTTCTGTCCGGGGGGCGACTGCGTGAACTCGACGAAATCGACGGCCTCCCTTGTCACTCGAGCCGAGTGATAGAGAAACAATCGCCGCGACAGCGCGTAGTCTTCGGTCGCGACGCTGAAGCGCGCGGGCGGCAACGCGCGCGTCCCGACATCGGACAACATGAGCGCGCGGGCGTTGCCGACGCCGGCGATGCCGACAAAGCCGATGCCATTGAGATCGCGGGCCACCGCGCGCGAGAGCGCACTCGTCGACTCGAACCTTCGCGCGCCCGGCTGTAAGCGCAGTTCCCCGAGCACTAGCGATTTGAACGAATCGAAGGTTCCGGACTGGTCGTCGCGCGCGTACAGCACGACTGGCCCGGGAGCGCCGCCCACTTCCGCCCAGTTGCTCACACGTCCGGCAAACAGACCTCGAACTTGCGCAACGGTAAGCCGCTGCAGAGGATTGGAGGGATGCACAATCACCGCCAGCCCATCGAGTGCAAGGACATGTTCCTGCGCGGGTGTGTCGAGACGACCGATAAGTCTGGACGCGGCTGCCTCTTCCGGTTTGACCGGTCGCGACGCCATCCAGAGATCCGCCCCACCCTCTCGCAGGCCGGCGAGCCCGGTGCCGGTCCCGTGCGCTTCGATCTCCACGAAGAGCCGATCCGGGCCGCGGGCAAACGTCCGATGATGCTCGTCAAGTTCACTCTCTATCCAAGCCCCTCCCTGCCACCCGCGGACGGTTGCCCAGGCTTCGATCAGTTCGGGAGCAAGCTTCTCGCCAATGGTGTTCGATCCATGCAATCTCAGGACCTGCTCCGCAGCGCCTAGCGGCGACGTCGTCGCCATTGCCAACGCTCCTGTCAGCATCAGCTTAAGAACAACTCGCAAATCTGGGGACATGCTCGTGGCTTCTATAAGTCAACTTCGAAGCGTGCTTCGCCCGCATTGCATTTCAGTGTCGGTTCGGCGACAGCCTGTTGAAGGCAGACAGCCGGTCAGCACTCGGCAGGGGCGATCAGAGTGCGGGAGTGGCGGGAGTGTCACCTCCCATCGCGACGTCGCGATCAGCGTCGGCGATCCACCCGCTCCAGGAAGGCGCGAACAGGCGTGACCCGCGAAGCCCCGCATGATCCATCGCCAGCACGTTGTGGCAAGCCGTGACGCCTGACCCGCACATGTGGACCACGGCGGAAGGGCCTGCCCCCGCCAGCAGGTTCTCGAACTCGTTGCGCAGGACATCGCGGGACTTGAATCTGCCCTCGTCCAGATTCGCGCCGTAGGGTCGATTGCGGGCGCCGGGTACATGTCCCGCCATTGCATCGATCGGTTCGATCTCGCCGCGGAAACGCTCCGGCGCGCGCGCGTCGAGCAGCACGCAGCTGCCGCTTTCGAGTTCGGCAGTCAGCGTGTCTGCAGTGACGAGTTCTTCCCGGTCCAGCTGCACGTCGCGCGTGACACGGGCGATGGCTGCCACCGCGCCACCGGACTCCATCGGAAGTCCTGCCTCGGCCCACGCCGCGACACCTCCGTCGAGGACCATCGCGCGCGC
>JBGTIG010000199.1:0-2335 GCA_041745755.1 Lysobacterales bacterium | reverse complement strand
TTGCCGCCGAGCGCATGTCGCAGTTCGTCGCACTCAAGGCAATCATGCGCTGCCACCACGCCGGTGAATCGTTCCGGCGGAAAAGACCGTCGTAGATGGCGCGCCAGTTCTTCCACCGAGTTCATTGCGCGGCCCAACGCCAAGTAGTGCCCGGAATGGGCGATATGCACGGGATGTTCATGTCCGCGGAGCTGCGCGTCAAGCGCAAATCCCCTGCTCAAACCCCAGCCGAACACGCCGAGCATGGTTCACGGGGCCGGGCGGGGACCGCGCGGGCGTAGTCGTTATCCGGGGCCATATCTCTTATCACTCCGAAAGTGGAGAGATATCCGGAGGTGCGGCAGGCGCCACCCGTGGCGCCTGATCGAAGAAGTTCGCCGCCAGTTGCCACTCGATCACTACGGCCGGGGGTTCGAGCGCATTTCCCTTCACTGTGTGTCGGTTCATCAATCGCGCCGAAGGCGAGTGCCATTGGGGAAATCAGCGCGACTGATTTCCGACTTCCTCGTTGACTGCACGTGCATATGCCGCGCGATCCCCGGCGGGGAATGGGCCCCGCGCGGAGGTGGGCTGCGCCCAGGCGCCAAACCTCCAGCGCTTTACGCGCTCGGATGAGTGTCGCGCGGGTTCCGCGCGCGAAGCCGAGTAAACAGGGATCGCGCGCGGCTGGTCAGCGCTTCGCGGAGGCGGCCGATGCCCGCACTGCGGGATCGTCCTGGTTCTCGGCAAGCCATTCCATGGAGCGGCGCACGCGGTCACGGCCACTCGGATGGTCGTAGAACCAGAACTCCTCGAACGCGCCCGGGTCGATCTTTCGATAGGTGCTGAGCCGCATTGCCGCCATGGCGAACCCGTGCGGCTCACGCGCGGCGTCGAGACCGAACATGTCGGCTTCGGATTCCGCCTGGCGGATGATGGTGTTGGTGATCGGCGTCAGCGCGAACATCGCGAACCCGAGCACCGCCAGCAGCAACGGCAGGCCCGCCGGATCCGCGCGATCGGCGATGCCGTATCGCGCACCCCAGCGGCGCAGCGCGGCATCGAGCCCAAGATGCGTCAGCCACAGCGCGAACGCCAGCGTGAGCGTGAGGTAGACGATTCCCCGCGTGGAATGGTTGAGTACGTAGTGGCCCATTTCATGCCCCATGACCGCGAGGATTTCGGGCTCCGAGGTGCGCTCGAGAAGATTGTCGTTGAGCGAGATCCGCGTGGTGCCGAAGAGGCCCGACACGTTGGCGCTGATGCGCGTGGTCTGCCTCGATGCATCGAACGCGTACACATCCGTTGCCGGAATGCGGTTTGCCCGCGACAGCGACAACAACTGCTCGCGCAGCTCGCCTTCCGCCAGCGACTCATACTTGTTGAATGCCGGTGCGATGTAGACGGGCGCGATGGTGCCGACGAGCACGATGAACCCGAGCATGATGAAGCTCGCCCACACCCACCACCGATCGCCCGCGCGTCGGAGCGCCGCGTAGAGCAGCGCGATCAGCGGGGCGCCGAACAGCAGCCCGAACCCGAGCCCTTTCGCGAGATCGCCGAACCACTCCGGCAGGTTCTGCGTCGCGAGGCCGTACTGGTGCTCGCGGAAGAAATCCTGGTACAGCGAGAGCGGCAGGTCGAGCACCGCATTGGCGACGATGAACATGGCGCCGAAGATCAGTGTCGAGAGGAAGGGCCGGGCGGTGATGCGCCGCGCGCGATCGCGCATCCAGCGCGCAGCGCCGGAGGCAAGCAGCAGCCATGCGACGACCAGTCCGTACAGCAATCCCCACAACTGCAGCCAGTAGCCGCCCTCGAAATACGCATCGGACTTCGCGCGTTGCTCCGGTGTCAGCAGGTCGATATAGGCTTCCGTCGCGCGGGCCGCGTCGAACCCGGGACCCGGTCGCGCGGCGTCAGGTACCTGCAGGCCCGGTGGCAGTTCCCGGGTGAGGGATTTCGCAGCTTCGGTTGTTGCCGCCGCATCAGCGGCGCCGGCGCCGGGATCGACCTGCGCGAAGCCGACGCTGGCGACCAGTGCGAGAAACCAGCCGAGCAACAATACGGGCAGACGAAAACCTTGCCGGTCACGATGCCTTGCCATTGCGATCCCCCCGATGCGCACGATTACCGGGATTCTGACGCAAGCGGCGGCCCGCGCGCACCTGCCGCAAGACCCGCCGGTTCCGGCCCGACCCCGTGGCGGGAGGCGTGATGCACGGTCGGCGGTTCCCGCTAAGGTTTCCGCCTCGGTCACGGGGGCTTTCATGCACATCATCAGGCATCTGTTGTTCGCGGCGTTGTCGTTGGCTTGCGCTGGGCTCGCGTGGGCCGAGCAAGCCGCGCCGCCGCC
>JBGTIG010000198.1:0-13465 GCA_041745755.1 Lysobacterales bacterium | reverse complement strand
GCCGCGGCCGATGGCGTCGGCGCGCGCAGGTCCGCGGCAAATTCGGCCAGGGTGAAATCGACCTCGTGGCCGATCGCGGCCACGATCGGCACCGCGCAGGCCGCGATCGCGCGCACCAGCGTTTCGTCGTTGAAGCAGAACAGATCCTCGAGCGAGCCGCCGCCGCGCGTCAGCAGGATCACGTCGTGCCGGCCGGCGTCCGACAGGGCGCCGAGCTTCTGCGCGATCGCAGCCGCGGCATCCACGCCCTGCACTGCGACCGGCACCAGGTCGACTTCGACCAGCGGCATTCGTCTACGCAGAACAGAGAGCACATCGCGGATCGCGGCGCCGGTCGGCGACGACAGCACCGCGATGCGGCGCGCGAAACGGGGCAGGGCGCGCTTGCGCGCAGGCTCGAACAGGCCTTCCGCCTGGAGCTTCGCCTTCAGTTCCTCGAAGGCGCGGCGCAAGGCGCCTTCGCCCGATTCCTCCATGTGCTCGGCGACGATCTGGTACTGACCGTTGGCCTCGTACAGCGTCACCCGGCCGCGCAGCAGCACCTGCATGCCATCGCGTGGACGAATGCGGGCTCGCGCGGATTGCGAGCGGAACATCGCACCCCGGATCTGGGCTTGCGCGTCCTTGAGGGTGAAGTACCAGTGCCCCGACCGGTGCGCGAGGAAATTGGAGATTTCCCCTTCGACCCAGACGACGTTCAGCACGTCCTCCAGCACGCCGCGCGCAATCGCATTCAGTCGAGTCGGGGTCAACACCTCGCCCGAAGGGACGTTTATGGGTGAATTCGATTCCATTGCGTCGATTCTAGGGAACAGCGGAGCCTTCGGTGCAGCTCGAAGGCGCTGTCGAACGGAAAACTGAAAATTGCCATCTCGCCCCTCTGCTGCCGGGAACATCGTCTCGGGCTAGCGCGCGCGACTTCGCGCCATGATTCCGAAGGAGAACACTGAGATGGCGAGGATCAGCCAACCAGCGGGACTCGACGCAGGCACGCCCCGCGATCGCCCAACGGTAGTGGATCAGGCAAGGGGCCTCATCGACAACACGGCCGATGCGTTGATGGCCTGCTGATAGCGCGCGGTTCGCGTCAGCTTGCATCGACAATCGAGGGTGGGGTGGGAACACGAGGCCGCCGGCGTGCTCCCGTTGCGCGAAGGCCGTCGGCGACAGGATTCCCGCGACTGCCACTGCAGCACGTAGCCGGTTCCCGGGTTCATCGCAGGTGTCGTCGAGGGCGAAGGGTGCCCGTGAGGTAAAGCCACAACGACCGATGCTGCAAGCGCATTCGGAACCGCGCCAGATTCAACCGGGCGTGCGGTCCGAAATGCGCCGATACCGCGTCTCGACCGCTTTCGATTCTTCGCCTTGCGGGGTGATGTTCGTCATGGTGATGACGAGTTCGTCGTCACCGGGCTGATCGATCTGTGTGCGCCAGCCCCAGGGTGGCCCGCCCTGCGGGTCCGCGTAACTGGACAGCGCGCCGAACCGCTCGCCCTCGATCGGGGCCGTGGAAGACAGGATGGAAGTTCCCGTGTGAAAACTGTCCACCCAGGCGATTTCGCAGGCCTGCGCATCCAGATGCACGGCGTAGATGGCCACGCCCTCCTGCGGCTTGCCTTCGAAGGACCCCTCGTACTCATGCAGCAGCCAGCGTCCACCGCCGACCAGTCGGATCCGGCCGCTCTGAGGCGAGGAGTCGACCGGATCACCGGGCGCGAACCACACAGTGGTCGTGCCCTCCCACGCGCCGGCCATTCCCGCCAGCCGATGATGCGCGCCGCCCACCGACTGCGATGCCTCGAACTTGGTGCCCATGTCGCCTCCATTCCCGTATCACCCGCAGGGACAGTGTCCAGCTTCGATGTTTCAGCCGGAGGCGCAACACTTCCCGTGACTGCGGGCTTGCGCCGCGCCGAAGTGGGAAGCGCAACGCGTCAGTTCAGGCCGGAAGTGTGCGGTTCTTCCCCGTGCGCGGCATCCGGCGGTTGCCGATGGGAGCCGGCAGGCAGGATGTGCTCGCTTTCGGCGACCTGCTGCTCCCAGGTGCGATTGGGCTTCCAGGGCACGCGGGGCGTGGCAATGCCGCGCTTGCCCTCGACCGAGTCGGTCACGAACCAGGGCTTGCCTTCGCGGTCGACGTAGAGGCGGCGCATTTCCTCGGCGTTGAAGGGGCGCGATCCCACGCGGCCCATCACGGCGATCTGGTGGCCGGTCTCGTCCACCGCGCGGTCGCGCTCGAGCGCTCGCGAAAGCGCAAGGGCCGTTCGCCTGGTCGCGTAACTCGCGATCAGCTGCGGTGACGGCTCCGGCGAGAAGCCGTAGAAGCGGCTCTGCGTGTCGGGGGCCATCAGCTGCACCACGCGCAGGCCGTTGCGGCCATCCGCGACGTAGAGGAAAGGCGAGGCATTGGTCGTTGCCACGGTCACGTCGCGCGCGTCGTTGATGGCGCCGCCCGCGTTGTACATCTGGTGCAGTCGGGGCGACTCTGGACGCAGGACGTCGACGATCGCAATGCCATCGGCGCCATTGGCGATGTACGCATATGTGCGTGCAACGTGCAGCTTGTGGGCATGCCGCAGCGGCAGGCGCGCGGCCTCGACGACACGCGGGCGATCAATGTCGGTGAGATCGACGACTTCGAGTCCGTTGCGCGTGGTCGCGAACAGGTAACGGAACTGCACCTGCGTGGCGCGCGGGTCATCCAGTGGCACAGTGGTGACCACGCGCGGCTGCAGCGGCTTGTCCATGTCGAGCACCACGATCCCGCGGGGCGTCGCGGCATAGAAACGCGTGCCGGCGATCGTGAGGTGGCGAACCCCGGTGAGTACACCGTCCGGGTTCCACGTCAGCGCGCGCTTGAGCTTGTTGTTGCGCGGCTCGAAATCATGCAGCGTGTCGATGTTGGTCGCGATCAGGCCCTCTTCGGCATCGACGATGAAGAGATACTCGTAGACGGCGTGCATCGGCGTCTCGAGGTTGACCTTCTGCATGAAGTCCGAGCGGCTGCGCGAAGGCTGCACCGGCTGCGTCGTGGCGAGCACGGCGCACGTCGCATTCTTCGACTTGATGCGCGTGTTCTGGCCGAGTGGCGAGAAGGGTGCCGTGATGACCCGGTGCGAAATTCCCTTGTTGGCGATGCTGGCGACGTCGTACACCTGCGTGCCGCGCTCGCCCTCCGCGACGTACAGGTACTCGCCGCGGAGCTGGATGCAGTTGGCCTCGCCGGCCCGATGCGGATACGCCTCGGTCAGCACGCCATTCGCCGCCTTGTGCTTCGCGAATCGATCGGGATAGGCAAAGCGCTGGAGATACGATCCGATGACGGCCTGCGGTTCGTCCCACTCGGTCACCACCACGGCGCTGATCTCGCCATCTCCGCCCACCCAGGCGTTGAATCCGAGGAAGTCGGCGAACCGCGTCCCCTGCAGCAACAGCTGGGCCATGATCGCGTTGTTGTCGCCATCGCGCGAGAGATGGCAGTCGGTGCACTGCTTGGTCTCGGTGCGCCGCTCGGTGTGCGGATAATGGGGGGCGAACGCCTGCGATGAATAGCCCGACGCGGAAATCGGCGGCTGCTGGATGTAGATGCGTTCGCGATTGATATTGGTCGACGAGAGCACCAGCGCGGAAGACGAGCGCACGGGCGCGATCTTGTAGTCCTTGACCTCGCCGTGCATGCCGAGCTGGAACAGGTCGTCGCGCGCCACCTGCGGGTTGTAGGTCGCGTAGTTGCGCGTTTCCTGCCCCTCGTAGTGATTGCGTTTACTTTTCCAGTTCGCCTGGATGGGCAGGTGGCAGCCGCCGCAACTCGTGGTCCACGAGGTGTGGCAGGTGTAGCAGAGCATCTTGTCGACGTCGTGCGCGCGATCGGCTTTGGCGATCGACGTACCGTAGTCGAGTGTCGACGTGTTGCGCGACATCGTATGTGCGCGATCGGCCCGTACGTTGTAGGCGGCGGATACCGGCTGCGACGTGTCGACCAGTTGCGTAACGGTCCACTCGAGCCCCGGGGTGGTCGCGGATCGCTGGATCAGCTGATCCCCCCGCCACTGGAAGCGGCGCTTGCCGTCCTGGTTGCGAATGAGGGAGAGGTTGCGACCCGCCTTCGGTGCCATCGGGCCGGAGGTCTTGAGCGTGGGTCTGCGATCCGGTGTGCCGTGGCAGTCCTGGCACTGGATCTCGACGCCGGCGGCGACCTCTCCGACGATGTGTCCGTTCGAATGCGCGTCCTGCGCGTAGTGGCAATCGACGCATTGCATGCCGACGTCGACGTGGATCGACGACAGGTGTACGGCCTTTTCGAGCTTCTTCGGATCTTCCTCGCTGATCTTGCCGCCGTCCGCGTCGAGCAGGTGTCCTTTGCGGTCGCGCTTGAATACGGCGCGGAAGTTCCAGCCGTGGCCGTGGTAGTCGGCGAATTGCGTATCCTTCAACAGCGGGTTGTTGAGCGAGACATCCTGCAGGAAATCGGGATCCGCCCACTTGCCACGGATCGCGGCCTCCTCGGGATTGCGGGCGTTGGTTGCGCGGATCTGCGCATTGTCGGGCGTGAATTCCTTCGCCGGCCACATCGCCTGCGCGTCGGACTCGTAGTCCCACATGATGTAGCCGAGCATGGTGTTGATGAACATGTTCGGCTGGTGCATGTGGCAACTCATGCACTGGCTCGACGGGATCGCCCGCGTGAACACGTGTTTGATCGGGTGGCCGGGTTCTCCGCGCGGAATGGTGGGATCGACCTGCTGCGAGTAGCCTCGATTGCCGAACTTCGCCCAGCCGGCCGAGTGCCGCGGATCGCGATCGTTCGCGTAGGTGACGTGGCACGCCGAGCAGCCGGATGAACGGAAATCCCCGGGATTGTCGTTGGTGCCGAGGAACCACAGGTGGGGGTCGTTGAGGCGCGACTTGTGGATGTTGAGGATCGGTACGGAAATCCGGTTGCCCGTGGCGGGCCCGCGGTTGGACTGGCGGATGTCCACCCGGCCCGGTTCCTCCAGGCGCTGCGTCAAACCGAGTGAATTCGGCAGTCCCGTTTCCGGGAAACTGGAGATGATGTTGCGGCCCCCGCGTTCGAACACGCGGAAGATGTCGGCGGTGGGGACGGTTTCCCACGCCGGCAGCGGCAGCAGCTTCTCGATGATGCCAAGGCGCGCCATCTCTGGCGTCGGCTTTTCCGGCGTCGAGATCGAACCCCAGGAGCCGTCGCGCTCGTAGAACTCGCCGAGGAAGGAGCGCTTCTGCGGCAGGATGCCGTTGTTGTAGGAGGCGCCCGCCCAGAACATGGCGCTGGTCGCCATGAGGCTGGTCTGGTTCGCCTTGACGATCTCGAGGTGGCAGGCGCCGCAGGCTTCCTCCGCGATGCGAAGATCTCCCGGGTTGACGAACCGCACGAATTCGGGCGCCTCCGCCGTGAGGTCCGAGTAGCTGCCTTCGGGATTGCGGCTGGCCGGATACAGCCAGCGATCGGGATAGGCCGGCAGCACGTGCGCCTGTTCCATCGCGTCGAAATACGCCGGCGAGTAGGGCAGTTTCGGCACGTGCGGATGACCCTCGTACTCCGCCTTGAGCGGATTGGTCGAGCCGATGGCATGACGGGTGTTGGGGCCTTCGCCGCCCGGACCCCGCACCTTCGCATTGCCGCCATGGCAGTCCGTGCAGCCGAGCACCACCGAGGGGCTGGCGTGCATCGACGCGGCATCGCTCGCGGTGTGGCAACTGACGCAGCCTTCGCTCTTGGCATCGGCTTCGGCGCGGGATTGATGCGCGGGGGAGGGCGGTGCCGTCACGTACTCGCGCTCGACGGCTTCGGCTTCCTCGGCTTTGGCAGTGCCTGCGCACACCATCCACAGGATCGGCAGCAATGTCGCGAAGCGGGCAGTACGTTTCATCGTGCCGCGTCCTTGTTGCCTACACCCCGCGAGCGGGGTGAGGGTGCCCGAAGGGCGGGTGAGGGGCCGCTCGGAGAAAGCGCCAGGCAGTGCCCCTCATCCGCCTTCGGCACCTTCTCCCCGTCGCCGCGGGGAGGAGGAACAGCAGATGCAAGGGCGCGTTTGCTCATCGGAGTTTTCTCTGGGTCTTCCTGCAATTCGGGAAATCTGTGGCGGGCTAGAAGTTGAAGGTGATGTTGCCGAGGATGGAGTAGTAGCTGTCGTCGTCGCCGTAGAGATCCTTCAGCCCGTCGCCGGGTTCGAGGACTGCGGCGGACAGGCGAATGATCGCGTTCTGCGTGAAGAAAGGCCGCCAGATGTAGGCGATCGATGCGTCGGTGCCGATATTGCGGTCGATGGAGCCCTGGTTGCGCGCCACCTCGAGCACTGCGGAGTCGTCGAACCAGAGTTCGTTGAGGTTGAACGAGATGCGGTGCTGGGCGGAGAGATCGAAATCGGCGCCGATGCCGATGAGCTGCAGGCCCGGGTTCTCGAAATTCGACTGGCCCTGCTCGCGCGAGGATCGAAGGCTCGGAATCAGCGAGTTGCGGCCAGAGAGCGCGACGCCGCCACCGCCGATCAGCGGGATGTTCTGACGGATCCAGTAGCTGGTGTCGGCACCGGCAAAGATCGGATTCTCGAAGATCGCGTCGAATCCCTGCGACTTGTCGTCAAAGGGATCATCGTCGCCCGAACTCCAGGCGACGGACGCGCGCGCGCGGATCCAGTCGAAATCCATCGACGCTTCCGCGGCGACGAAGCCCGCCTCGATGTCCGAAGACCGACCGGTGAAGGTGTTGTCGTTGTCGCCGAAGGCGCCATAGGCGGAAACGGTGAGGTTCAGTCTCCCGAAGTGTCCATCGCCGTTGTAACCGACATAGACCACGTCGTATTCGCGCGGCTGTTCGACACCGAGCGACGCGGGGCGCTGGATGAAACCGTTGGAGTCGAAGAACGACTCGTCCTCGCGGTTGCGGTTGTAGACCACCGTGGCCTGCGATACGAAGCCGAGCGCCGGCCAGTCCTGCCGGTAGAGATTGGCGATGATCACGTCGTCGTCGCGCAGGCCCTCCGTCACGTCGTTGAGGCCCGAGTTGAGGTCCTTCTCGAGCCGCCGGAACCACGCGAGGTTGTACTGCCACTTGTTGTTGTCGCGGTTGCCGAACAGGCGCGCGCCGAATTGCAGGTCCTGGAACAGGAACCCGCGGAAGTCGCTCGAGAACGGCTGGATGCCGAAACGGAATGCGTCGAAGTCGTAGCGATCCGACACGTTGCGCAGATGTCGATCGACGAAGAGCTCCTGCACCGCCACGAAGTAATCGTTGCGGTCGGTGCCGAGGCGCGGATCGACCTGCAGGATGCGCAGGTCATCCACGTCGACGCGGTTGTACTGGAATCCCAGCGTCGCCCGGTATTCCCAGTCCGGCGGGCGGAACGTCGTGTCGCCCTTGAAATAAACGATTCCCGCCAGGAAAGTCTGCGCGAAGATGGTCTGGTCGATGCCGGCGAAGATGTCGTTCGAACCCGGACTGTCGGTTCCGGTCGCGCCCACCGGCGTCGGTATCGAGCGCGGCTCGATGATCGTGTCGGCGATGCCGACCAGGCTCAGGAACCAGTCCTCGCCGTGGATCGGAATGTCGCCCTTCCAGACGTTCTGGTTGTAGGGGTCGTACCAGGGATATTTGAACCCAAGTCCCTGCATGATGCGCCAGCGATCGGGCAGCGGGACGAACTCGCCGACCTGGTCGACCGGCGCCGGTTCGATGCGATCGGGATTCTGATCGGGCTCGTCGACGCGTATCTCGACCGGATGTCCGGGGCGCCTGCGCGGCGGCAGCAGCGCCGGATCGTAGGTTTCAGCAGGGAGCAGGGCAGCAATATTGAATATGCCGCTGGCGGGCGCGGCAACGTCCTGCGCACGGGCGAGCGGCGTCGCGAGCGCGGCCGCGATGAGGAGCGCGAGGGAGCGGATCTTCATCTCAAAGTCCCTCGCAAACGTTGGATTCCTGCGAACCCAGGAAGGGCGATTGCGGGCATTGCACGAAGCGCAGCCGCGACCCCTGCGGCGCCAGCTGGTCGGAGCGCCGCGACATGGGCGCGTGTCCGATACCTCCGATCAGTGCCGAGGCGCGAGCGAGGCCCAGGAACGACACCATGTCGTCCTGGTCAATGCCGTCCCCCGAGACGCCGACCCCGCCGACGAGCGTGTCGCCGCGATAGATCGGCACGCCACCCGGAAAGATCTGGATGCCGTTGCGAACGCGACCCGTCGGCAGCCCGGTGCAGTTGCCGGTCACCCGGAGCAACGCCGCCGGTGCGCTGAGCGTGCCGTCACGGAATCCGATGTACGCGCCCAGGATCGACGCGATCTTGTTGTAGACCAGATCGAGCTGCAGCCCGTCGCTGAAGGGACTCCACATCGGGAAAGTCTTCGAGAGCGGGCCGTGCCGGGTATCGAGAACGCCGTCCGGAAAGTAAGGGCGCGAGATATTGCCGATGGCGCGCGGCGTGAATGCCCACATGCCGTCGCCGAACAGCGTCGGCAGGCCGAAGAAATCGCGCGAATCGCTCACGTAATCGGCGAACCGGATCCGGGTCGCACCGGGATTGCCGTCAGCGTTGAGATACACCGCATCGGCCGTGGCCGCGAGGTCGGCAGCGGTGCTCGGGTGCGAGAAGAACAGGGCGGTTCTCGCCTTTTGCAACGACACGTCGAGGCCGAACATGGGCCCGTCGCGGGTGCGCGCGATGCCGAGGACGCTGCCGTCCAGGCCGACCACGGACACCGAAACGCGAGCCTGCGATCCGGTGGGTCGGCGGATCTGCGCGCGGGAGCTGTTGGCCACGCCGAGGGCCTGGTCGATGATGGTCCGGACTTCAGTCTGCGTCAGCGAACCTGCGGCTGCCCCGATCGCCGATCGGGGCGGGAAGCGGTTCTCCCCGAAATTTCCCACCAGCACGAAGGCGTCGCGCCCCGGGAACAGGGTGGTGTCGGGCGCGACTCCCGACGCCGGCTGACCGAACACCGTACCGGCCTGGATGCCGTTCGCCGCCGTGAAGAACAGCGGCACGTCGAGCAAGGCCCCGATGCTCGAACCGAGCGCAGGGGCAGTCGCAGGATCGCGCGCCAGGTTGCTGAAGTCGACATCGCTGAAGCGGAAGGTCTTGCCGTCGACGGTGACCCGATCACCCCGTCGATCGAGTGGCGCCGCAAATCCGAAGGTGCCGGCGGTGGCGATGAGCTCATCGATGTCGCGATCGGAATCCGACACGTTGGCGTCGATTCCGTAGATGCCGTCTGCGATCGCCCCGATGCCGCCGACCACGGTCCCGCCCTTGTACAACGGCAGCCCGCCGGGATCGGCGGAGAGACCGATCGGCGCGGGCTTGGGGCCGAAAGTCACCGAACCAGCCGTTCCGATCAGGCCGAGTACGGGGCCGGGCAGTGCGATGAGATCGGAACACGCGAGGCTCGAGAACTGCACGCCGAAGAGCGGACCGCTCGGTGCATTGAACTCCCGCGGATTGAAGTGCTCCTGCACGATCTGGTTGGCAGTACGGGAAGAGAAGGCGTTGCCTTCGGACGAGAGGTACGCGCCGGTGACGGCTTTGGAGATGGCGGCCAATTCCGCCGGGATGATCGAGATATTCTCGAGCCCGCCGACGACGCCGCGGCCCGAGGTGATGGTTGCGGTGGGGTCCGCGCCCTGCATCCGGTAGACACCGAGCACGTTGCCGACGCGATCCGTGACCGCGATCGTCGCCAAAGCGTTCTGTGCCTGCGCTTCGTTCACGGCCTGCGCGAGGATGCGCCCGACTTCCGCGGGATTGAGGAAAGACGTCGCGTTTACGCAGGATCCCGTGCACTCGACCGGCGCGGTAGGACCAGGGGCTGGCGCCGGCGCGGTGCCGATGGGGCTGCCGGAATCACCGCCGCCACTGCAGGCAGCGAGCGCGCAGCTCACTGCAAATACAGCAATCCCTTTCCAGCTTCGAAAACAAGCGTGGTTCGAACACGACCCCATGTTTCCCCCTTCATCGTGATGTCGACGACATCGCAATGGCTCCCGTTGCTGCCGATCATACCTGCGCACACCGGGCCTGTGGCAACTCCGCGGTGCCGGAACACTGCCCGCAAGACGCTCCGCCGCCCATGGCGACGCCGCTGCAGACGTCCGTCACGACAGGAGACGCTCGCCCCGGATGCTCGGACTTGCCGCCGGAACAATGCCGAGAGCCTGCCAGCCGCGAGACCGAAGTAATCGCCAGAGACGTTTGCCGAACAGGTGAGAGCTTCCCACCCACGAGACCTCGAGATGAACGCCTCCTCGCTTCGCAACAGCATGACGTATCCGCATGGATTCCTGGACTTCCTCACCCTCACCCCCAAGCGCGGCCATCGCATCGGTGACTACGAAATGCAGGCGAGCGGGCTCGAACGGTTCAACGGCGCCCTCAAGGCGCTGAGCCCTGACTCCCCTGCGCTGACGCTCGACCAGATGGCTACCGCCGCGCAGCGGGCGATCGATCGCTACCCCGACGGACAGCAACCGGCGTTCGTGACCTCGCGGCTGGCGACTTTGAACCGTCTTGAATCTTTGGCCGGCGACGCGGCCTGGGGCGCCGACGATGATCTCTGCGGTTACCTTCGCACCGTGCATGCCTACATGGAGGATGCGAACGACCTCATCCCCGACTCGTTGCCAGTAGTGGGCAGGCTCGACGACGCGGTGCTGATTGATGTGACCCTGCAATTGGTACGCGAGGATCTGGCGGAATACGAAGATTTCTGCAGATTTCGCCAGGTCGCCGCGGAGTTCGCCAGCGTTTCGATCGAGGAAACGGGCCTAACCCGTGCGCAGTGGATCGAGGCGCTGATGCAGTCACGAGGAACGAAGCCGCAGCGATACGGTCGGACTCGCACACGGCACGCTCCCGATCCGCGCGTGTCTTTGTTCCACGTCAACTGACGGCGCGTGACTCCTGGAGATTCCAGTGTCGCGCCGTTCAGCCCGGGAGTATCCTCAAGGCGCGACTGCATGGGACGAGTCCCGTCGCGGCGATCCAATCGAATACCGGCGTAGAGGGCGCATGGTGCGATTCAACACCACCCGTTGGAGTTTGATCGCGGAAGCCAGCGGCGAGCCAATGCGCGCTCGCCCCGCTCTCGAGTCCTTGTGCCGTGACTACCGCCCGCCGGTTCTGGCCTACGTTCGTCGCCACGGGTACGCAGCCGCCGACGCTGAAGATCTCACCCAGGAATTCTTCGCGCGCTTCCTAGAACGCGGCTGGTACATGGCGGCCGCGCCGGAGCGCGGCCGCTTCCGTGCCCTGGTCCTGACGGCGTTGCGCCGCTTCCTTCTCGATGCCCGCACACACGCGCGCACGCAAAAGCGCGGTAGCGGCGCCCTACACGTTGCACTCGAAGCGGATGAGATCTCAACGCCGGGAGACTCGCCGGAAAGGGCTTTCATGCGCTCATGGCTCGCGATCATTCTCAACCGCGCGCGCGATAGGTTGCGACAGGAATGCGCAGAGGCCGGCAGGGCAGCGCAGTTCGAGAAGCTTTGGGAACTCATCGACGGGCGTGCCGAGAGTGCCGAAATCGCGGCGCTGGCCAACGAGCTGGGTTTGCGCCGCAACACGGTCGCGGTGCAGTTGCACCGGCTGCGGGCGCGCATGCGCCAGCTGACCCGGCTGGAACTGCTGTCCACCGTGGGAAGCCGGGAAGATCTCGACCGCGAGCTCGAGGAGTGGCGAACGGTGCTCGATCTCGATCTTGGGGAAAGGGTCTGACGCCATGCATCCATCCGGCTCGAACCTGTCGTCTCCGGTAAGTGCGCGCAGCACTCGCTGGTCGCTCATTCGGGAGCTGAATGCCGGTCATGCCGATTCGCGCACGCGGTTCTACGAGCTCTGCGTGCGCTACTGGGCACCGATCCAGAATCATGTGCGCAGTCTCGGCTACGGTGAGGAATCGGCGCGTGCCCTATCCAATGAGTTCTTCGAATACCTGCAGCGCGACGCGCTCGGTCGGGCACACACGCATCGCCGATTTCGCGAGTTCCTGCAGCAAGAGCTGCAGGCCTTCCTTGCCGAGGACAAGCGGCCGCGAGTGGCCACGCGCGAGCATGCGGAAGGGTTGCGACACAGCTTCGCGCTCGAGGTCATCGGCCACGCGATAACGCGCCTGCGCGCAGAGGCCATCGAGGCCGACCGGCTTGGGATGTTCGAGCGACTGGAACGTTATCTCGCGAGCGAGGCCAAGCCCGCCGATATCGAGCGCGACGCACAGGCCCTGAATGCAAAGACGCTGTTCATCACCATGGCGATCAGGCAGCTGCGCCTGCGCTTCCGCAGGCTGGTTGACGACGAACTGTCGAGGCTGGTCACCGATCAGGAGGAACTCGAGGAGGAGCGCGAAGCCATGCTGGGCGCGCTCGGCAAACCATGAATCGGCTCTCCAGATGAGCAGTGATTGCTCGCGGCACGAAGGCGCCGCGCCCACAAGCCCCAACTGGTGGCTGGATCCAGGGATTGCCAGGCTGGCGTTCGGGGCAGGTTCCAATCCGGCCGACCGGGACCGGGGCTGGGGCGTCGACGAGCAGCTCGACCTCGATCTGGACGACCCCGAGCAGCGGGCCCTCGGGGAGTTCGAGTTGCTCGAGCTGATTGGCCAGGGCGGCATGGGCCTCGTCTACCGCGCGCGCCAGACGCGCTTGCAGCGCGAGGTCGCGGTCAAGCTTCTATCGGCGGGACCCTGGGCGTCTCCAGATTTCGTCGCGCGTTTCCAGCAGGAGGCCCAGCACGCCGCGCAGTTGCAGCACCCCGGCATCGTCAGCGTGTTCGAAATGGGCGAACTCGACGGGCTCGTGTATTACGCGATGCAGCTCGTGCGCGGGGAGAGTCTCGCGCAGCACCTCCACTCCCGGGGAGGCCGTCTACCCGAGCAGGAAGCTGCCCTGCTGATGCGAACCATCGCGGAAGCGGTGGCGTACGCCCACAGCCTCGGCGTGCTGCATCTGGATCTCAAGCCGCCCAACATCCTGCTCGATGAATCCGGGGTTCCGCGGGTCGCCGACTTCGGACTTGCGCGTCGGATCGGTTCGGCAGAAATGTTGGACAACGAGCACATCGCCGGGACGCCGAGCTACATGGCGCCGGAGCAGGCGAGCGTGGGCGAGCACCCGCTCACGCAGGCCAGCGACGTGTGGGGACTCGGCGCGATCCTTTACGAACTGCTGTGCGGCAGGCCGCCATTCGAGGGGTCCAGCGCGATCGCAACCTTGCAGCTGCTGCGCGAAGGCGCAATGGATCCCCCCTCGCGTTACCTTCCCGTCTCGCCCGACCTCGAAGCCATATGCCTCAAGTGCCTGGCGAAGGCGCCCGCAGCGCGCTATCAGGATGCGCGCGCGTTGGCCGACGACCTCGGCCGGTTCCTGGAAGGCCGCGAAGTCAGCGTGCAGCGCAGCAATGGCCTGCAGCGCACGTTGCGCTGGGCGCGGCGCGAGCCCTGGCTCGCCGCGACTGCTGGATTC
>JBGTIG010000197.1:0-4062 GCA_041745755.1 Lysobacterales bacterium | reverse complement strand
GGTTCGGGCATCCGCTGGACCCCGCGCGGCGGCTCTTTCCCCTCGCCCCGTGACTAACGGGGGTGAGTACGTGCTGTTGCGAGCCACGGGCTCGCGCACGTGCGAACGCCCGAGCGAGGCTCGGGCCGGGGCACGGAGTGGAGTGGCGCAAAGCGCCGGGTGAGGGGCTACGGGGATTCGCGGCGACGTGCCCGTCGGGGATCGCGCTTTACGGGGGCTCAGTCGTCGGCGCAGGGGGCGCCGGCAGCGGCCCAGGTCTTGAACGCGGCGACGAACTCGGCGTGCGGTGTATCCACGGGTTCGCGCCCGACGCCGGGATCCCAACCCCAGAGCACCAGCCCGTCCTTCGCCACGTGCTCGATCAGCGCGGCCAGGTCCTTGCCACCGTTTTCCTCCTCGTCCTTCAAGCCGCGACAGAGCGGTCCGCTCTCGAGTTCGATGAACACCATCTTGTGTTCCGGTGGCGGCAATGCCCAGTTTGGGGCGCCGGGTGGCTGATGCGCGCCGTAGCTGGTCGGCGGGTTTTCGCTGGCGTGACAGGTCGCGCAAGCGAGCCCCGCGGCGCCGTGGCCGTCGGGCCCGCGCTTGACGTTCTGCTGGTGGACCGTGCCCTCGTCGAACTGCAGCGGCGCGTCGCCCGGGATGTGGCAGTTCTGGCACCGTGGATGCTGCAGCACCACTCGGACTTTCTCGAATGCCTCGAGCCCCTGCTCGCGCGTCGGCGTGGGTCCGGAGGTCTTGGCGTCACGGTCCAATACCTCGTGGGCGCCATCCTCATGCGCCGACAGCGACATCGACACCATCAGCGCCAGCGACGCCCACGCGACGCATGCCACCCTCGCGGGAAACCCTCGAACCATCCTCGAACCCTTCATGCGACTTCTCCCGCAGCGAGCGCGATCGGCAGGCGTCGCAGCCGCCGGCCCGTCAGGGCATACAGGGCATTCGCCACGGCGGGCGCGATCGGCGGCGTGCCGGGCTCACCCGCGCCGCCCGGGTTCTCCGTGCTCGGCACGATGTGGACTTCGACGACCGGCATCTCGTGCAGCCGCAGCACCTCGTAGTCGTGGAAGTTCGACTGCTGGACGCGCCCGTTGGCAAACGTCACTTCGCTGTGCAGCGCAGCGCCGAGACCGAACACGACCCCGGATTCCATCTGCGCGCGTACGCCCGCCGGATTGACCACCATGCCGCAATCGATCGCGCACACCACGCGGTGGACCCGGACCTTGCCGTCCTCGATCGACACTTCCGCGACCTGTGCGACGAAGCTGCCGAAGGATTCGTGCACCGCGATCCCGCGCGCGCGTCCCGCCGGCAACGTCTCGCCCCACTGCGCCTTGTCCGCCGCCAGCCACAACACGCCGAGGTGGCGCGGATGGCCCTTGAGCAACTCCATGCGATATTCGACCGGATCGCGATCCGCCGCTCGCGCGAGCTCGTCGATCAGCGTCTCCATGACGAATGCCGTGTGGCTGTGTCCCACCGAACGCCACCACAGCACGGGTACGCCGTTCTGCGGCGAGGTCAGCGCGATGCGGTGATGAGCGACCGACTTCAGGTAGGGGGAATCCGCGATGCCCTCGACCGACGTCGCGTCGATGCCGTCCTTGACCATCATCGGCTCGAACGGCGTGCCCGCCATGATGCTCTCGCCGACGATGTGCTGCTGCCATGCCAGCGGCATGCCGTCCTCGCCGATTCCGATCTTCGCGCGATGCAGGAACATCGGCCGGTAGTAGCCGCCGCGGATGTCGTCCTCGCGCGTCCACACGGTCTTGACCGGGAGCTTGGCCGCTTTCGCGATGTGTACGGCCTCGCTGACGAAATCCGACACGGGATTCGCGCGCCGGCCGAAACCGCCACCCAGGAACATCGTGTGTATCTCGACCTTGTCGGGTTCGAGTCCGAGGATCTTCGCGGCCGCGCCCTGGTCCACGGTCTGGAACTGCGTGCCGGTCCAGATCTCGCAGGTCCCCTCGCCGATCTTCACCGTGCAGTTGAGCGGTTCCATGGGCGCGTGCGCGAGGAAGGGCACCACGTATTCGGCTTCGATCACCGATTTCGCGTCCGCCATGGCTTTCGACGCGTCGCCCACGGTGGCGGCAGGGGTTCCATTGCCGGCGGCGAGTCGCTGATAGGACGAGGTGAGCGCTTCGGTGTCGAGCGCGGCGTTGGGCCCGAGATCCCACTCGATCTCGAGCGCATCGCGACCGCGCTTGGCGAACCAGAAATTATCGGCGACGACCGCAACGCCGCTCGGCACTTCGACCACCGCGCGCACGCCTTCGATGCGCAGCGCAGCCGCACCGTCGAAGCGCTTGAGCTTGCCGCCGAACACCGGCGAGCGCGCCACGACGGCCGTCTTCAGCCCGTCGAACTGGACGTCCATGCCGAACTGCGCGCGTCCCGAAATCTTCTCCGGGGAATCGAGGCGCCTGGTGGCATGGCCGATCAGCTTCCAGTCCTTCGGGTGCTTGAGGGCTACGGTCGCGGGTGGCGTGAGCTTTGCCGCCGCCTCCGCCAGCTCTCCGTAACCTGCGCGCTGGTCGCCGGCGATCATGAAACCATTCTGCGCCCGCACCTGCGCCACCGGCACGCCGAACTTCGCTGCGGCAGCCTCCTGCAACATGACGCGCGCCATCGCACCGACCTGGCGATAACGCTCGAACTCGGAAGCGGTGGTGGTGGAGCCGCCCGTCATCTGGATGCCGAAGGCGGTATGCGCGTAAGGCGCCCCCGCAGGCGCATGTTCCACCTTGATCTTCGACCAGTCCGCTTCCAGTTCTTCGGCGATCAGCATCGGCAGTGCCGTCCAGACACCCTGGCCCATCTCCGAATGCGCGAGCAGGACCGTGATCTCGCCGTTCGGCGCGATGCGCAGGAAGGCGTTCGGCTGCGGCAATGTTGCCTTGACCTGCGCAGGCTGCGCGAAGGCGTCCAATGGAACCGCGAAACCGATCACCAGTCCCGCGGCGCCCAATGCGCCGATCTTGAGCAGTCCACGCCGTCCAGCGTCGACCGCGAGCGGCGGGTTGCCGGACCGGGGGAGGAATGTGTCGGTTGGACCGGTGGGGCGTCCGACTTCGCGCGTGCTCATGACGCCAGCTCCGCGGCGCGATGCACGGCCTCGCGTATCCGCTGGTACGTCCCGCAGCGGCAGAGATTGCCGGACAGCGCGGCGTCGATGTCGGCGTCGGAAGGATCGGGCTTGACCTCGAGCAGGGCAGCCGCGGCCATGATCTGGCCCGACTGGCAATAGCCGCACTGCACGACATCGACTTCGGCCCACGCGCGCTGCACGGGATGCGAGTTGTCCCTGGAGAGGCCTTCGATGGTGGTGATGGATTTGCCCATGACCGCCTTGAGTGGCGTCACGCAGGCACGCAGCGGCTTGCCGTCGACGTGGACCGTGCACACGCCGCACTGGGCAATGCCGCACCCGAACTTGGTGCCGGTGAGGCCGAGGACATCGCGCAGTGCCCAGAGCAGCGGCATGTCGTCCGGAGCCGCGACTTCGCGCGTCTCGCCATTGACTTTGAGTTGCATCGCCCACCCCTTCCGCTGCGATGACGGCGAGCGTACTCCCGCGGCCGCGCGCGCACCACAACAGGAGTGGGGCCATGCGCTTTTCGATTGCGCATCCTGCTCCATGGAAAAGTCCGGCCCGCACTTCCCGGTGCGAGCGTTCGGCGGGTCGCGGCAGTGCCGCGCGAAAACTCCGCCTCACCCTGTTTTGGGCGTTCGCCGACGCGCGCGATCGTCGCTACGCTTGATCGCGGGGTGAGCTCGGGGAGGCGACTAGGCTCTGCGCTTTTCGATTCCGCGTCCTGCTCCATCGAAAAGTCCAGCCCGCACCTCCCTGTGCGGGCGTTCGGCGGGTCGCGCCAGTGGCGCGACGCTTTCCGCCTCACCCTGCGCTCGCCAAGTCGCATCCGGCCCAAAACATCCTGTTTTGTGCGTTCGCCGACGCACGCGCCAGTGGCGCGCGAGCTGCGTGGACTGCGAGGTGTGCTTGCCGAGGCGACTAGGCTCGCACGTCGTGCGCTCGCCAAGTCGCTC
>JBGTIG010000196.1:0-1853 GCA_041745755.1 Lysobacterales bacterium | reverse complement strand
GACGCCGACGAGCCCAGCCGCGCCGCCGTTTTCGCCGGCCGACTGGATACCCTGCGCGACGCTGGCCTGCAGGTTGGAGTTGCCGCGCGATCCCGCCAGCGCGTCCGCGCGCTGCACGGTCTTGAGCAGCTCGCGCGTGTTCGCGTCGTACTCGATGGAAATGATCGCGGTCTTGACGATGGCGAGGCCGCGATCGGACCGCCACTGGTACGCCAGCTCCACCGCGTCGGACAGGCTCTTCGCGAAGCCGACCGAATCCTGTTGCAGCTTGGTGATGCGATTGCCCTTGCCCGGGTCGTTGGTGTACAGGCTGAAGGCCGGCGCGAGCGAGGCGACCACTTCGTTGAACAGCTGGCTGGCGGCGGCGTTGTCGAGGTCGGTGAAATCGAACACCTGGCCCTGGCCGGGCTGGAGGTAGCGGGCCGGCACGAAGTTCTTCACGAACAGGATCGGGTCGACGATCTTGAGCGTGTAGGAACCGCGCGTGACCGCGCCGACCTGTGTGCCGAGGAAGCTGTCGTCCCAGTAGATTTCGGATTGGGTACCGAAACGGTTGTCCGGAAGTTCCTTCAGCGTGACGAAGAAGGCAGCCTGCTGCGAACCCGGCTGTCCCCCGAACTTGAAACGCTCCCAGCTCTGTTTGATGAGCGGGCTGACGATGCCGTCGCCGGCGAAGATCGACTTCGACTGGGTATCGTCCGATCGCCATTCGTAACCACCCGGCTCGGCGGCGAAGCCGGTGATCTTCCCGTCCTGGAACAGCAGCAGCCCGTAACCTTCCGGCACGACGATCTTCGTGCCATTGGTGATGATGTTCGAGGAACCCTTCGTATTCGAACCGCGCCCGGCATTGGTGCCGCGCGGTACCGCGGCGAACAGCGCTGCCGTAGCCGGCAGGCCGTCGGGAACCGTGTAGAAGTCCTTCCACTGGTCGGCGAGCATGCCACCTACCGAACCCACTACCGCCTGTATCAGACCCATGACTGCTCTCCGTGATTCGTGGCTGGGCGCGGTGCCCGCCATACCCCGCAAACTATACAGTCCCGGACGTCGCGCTCATGGCGTGTCGGACACCAACTCGCGCTCCGGCTCGCGCACAGCAGCGACGACCAGGACGCGCGGCATGCGTCCGCGCTCTGGCAGGCCGCGGGCTGCAGTTGTAGGAGCGACTCCAGTCGCGACCGCACGGCTGGGGCCTTGCGCGCCATCCGGCTTCCGCGGTCGCGACTGCAGTCGCTCCTACAGGAAACGCGCGATGACGTGAGTCGGTGCCGGCGCGCTCCCACTCATCGCGTCGAGTGCCGCGAGCAGCTCGAGTTCGACGTCTCTGTACGCAACTCCAAGGCAAGCCTGCGTCCGGGCAGTGCGGCTGCAGCAAGGATCGCTGCGACTTTTCGTGGCGGATCACGCCGCTCGTGCGGCGCGGGGTCATGACCTCAGGCGACCAGCCCGCCATCCAGTGCGTGACCCGCGCCGTCGTGTCCCTGAAGTGACTCGACATTGTCGGGGGACATCTCGGCCGGCGTCGGCGCGGAACCTGCTCCGCACTGCCGAGCGGAGCTCGGCAGCTACGGGTACCGGCAGTCGTAGATGCCGCCGAGGCGGGGCAGAAGCCCGCCACTGTCGCAGTCGATGCCGGCACCGCACGGCCAACTTGGACTGCACCCGTGGGCTGCGATTTTTCAACGCCAGCGAACACAATCGCGGACGCCATGCCAGACTCGACAAGATCCCTTCCCGCAGGCGAATCCGATGAAATCCTGGACATTGCTTTTGCCCGCGCTTCTCGCCGGCTGCACGACCACGCCAGCGCCCGCGCCTCCCGCGACTGCGCCTCCAGCGCCCAGCGCGGC
>JBGTIG010000195.1:0-5358 GCA_041745755.1 Lysobacterales bacterium | reverse complement strand
ATGTTCATCGCGACCGCCCGCGCCGAACCGCCCGACGGGCGCGCTGCCGCTTCGCTTCCTCCCGGCGTTACCGCACCCGCCCCTGCCACGGACCACCCGGGCGTGCGCCTGCCCGTTTCGCGGCTGATCTCGCCTTCGCTCATCTCGAGCCCGCTGCACACGCTCGATCACGAAGCCGTGGTGCGCGGTCATCTCGCGGTTTTCACCCTGCGCACTCCGTACGGACCGATCGAGGCCGAGGGCGTCGAGATGCTCGAAGTGCGCGTGCAGGAACTGCTGGTACTCGAGAACCTCAAGCGCATCAGCGCAGCCGGCATCTATGTGCGTGCGATCGGCGCGCAATCCATGCGCACGCTTCGCAGCGTCGGCAAGGTGCTGCTGCATCCGGTCGATACGGTCAAGGGCATCCCGCAGGGCGTGGTGCGTTTTTTCAAACGCAAGCTGGGCGATGGCGTGGACGACGCGGTGGAACTCACCGACGAGGTGCGTCATCGTTCGAGCGACGAAGACGAGCGATTCGCGGATGCGGTGCGGCCGGGTGCGCGCCCCGAGGAATCCAGGCGCGAGACGCGCGGTGCGCGCACGCAGCGGCGCGCACGCAGGATCGCGCTCAACTACATCGACTACGACGACACCCGTCGCTACTGGGCCAAACGCCTTGGCGTGGATCCGCACTCGAGCAACCCCTTGGTAAAGGAGCGGCTCGACCGACTGGCCTGGTATGCGTACGCCGGCGACCGGACGGTGGGTTTCGCGCTCGACACCCTGACGGCGGGCACGGCGGAGGCGCTCTCGGTGACGCGGCGCCTCAACGAGGTGGTGTGGGAGCTCGATCCCGTCAAGCTCGGCCGACTCAATTACCAGCGACTCGTCGGTCTCGATTGTGGAGGGCTACCGGCGCGACGCTTCGTCGCGCGCGGCCGATACTCGCCTACGCAGCAGACCGCACTCGTCGATGCCATCGAGCAACTCCGACCCGCGGAGGGTTGTCTCGAAGTGCTGCGACTCGCGGCCGCGCTCGAGAGCGAAGTCGAGACCCGCTACATCGTCAATGCGCTCAAGCTCATGCAGCACTTCCACGCCAGCAGCGGCGGCAATCGCAAGATTCGCCTGGTCGGCACCGGACTCATGCTGGAGACCGCGGACAACGAGTGGGTGCTTCCGTTGCCTGTCGACTACCTGCTATGGACCCCCGAAACGCGCGGCTATTTCGATCAGATCGCCTTCCGTCAGGTGCGCAAGACGCTGCTGGTCTCGGGAAAAGCCAGCCCCCTCGCCATGCGCGAACTCACCGAACGCGGCTGGAGCATCGTCCTCGACGTGCCGTACGCGGGTGCTCCGCCTTATGCCGACGGGGCGATGGCGGGACTCTGAGATAGCGCGCCGTACGGATGCGATGGCGGGGGGCCTGCGGTAACCTCGCGTGGCTTCGACTGACGGGGGATCGTCGCATGCGTACGGTTTTGCGATTCATCGCTCTACTCGCTCTGCCGGCCGGCGCACTGCTGCCCGGCCAGTCATCCGCGCAGACTCCGGCCGAAGCGTTCGACGACACGTTTCTTGCGGCATGCGCCGGCGCCGCTTCGGGAAGCGCGCTCGCTGCGCGATGTCTCGACGTGGTGGGAGGCGGGCCGGGATCGGGCGCACGCCGAAGCTCGACGGCGGCAGGAAACGCGCTCAACGTCGTTCCGGCGCAAGGCCGCATCGCCGCGCAAGCGGATGGGTCCGCCAGCGAATTCGAGGCGCGGCACGAATTCGATGCGTGGACGCTGCAGGCGAGCGCCGGGTTCGGGCGCAGCGATCGCGACGACAGCGAATCCGAGGCAGGCTTCGACAACGATCGCCTGCATGCGCTGATCGGCGTTGATTACCGGCTCTCCGACCGAGCAAACGTCGGAGTCGCACTGACCTGGCAACGCGACGAGACCGATTTCGACAATGCTGCCGGCGATCAGGAGCAGACTGCGCTCAGTCTCGTCGGCCATTGGCTGTGGACGCCTGACTCCCGGTGGAACGTCTTCGCCGCAGCGGGAGTTGGCGGCGTTGAACTCGATTCGCGGCGCAATATCGACTTCATCCTCGTGTATCCCGGTATTCCCGGCGACAGCGACGTACGCTTCCAGGACACGGCGTTCGCGTCCACGGACGGCGACCGCGTCGTGGCCGCGCTGGGCGTGCAGCGCACGCTCATCGAGGGCGGTTTCAACCTCCGGCTCGATGCAGGTCTCGATTACGAGCGCACCGATATCGACGCGCTGCGCGAGTCGGGGGGCGGGGGATTCGCGGTGGAACTGCCGGAGCGCAGCATCCGTTCCATGCGTTCCCGGTTTGGCTTCTCGGGCGATTTCGTCGCGTCGACCCGGAGCGGCGTGGTCACTCCCTACGGGCGCGCGTGGTGGCGCCACGAATTCGACAACGACGGTCGTGCGGTGTCGGCGCGACTGATCGATGACACGAACGCGACGCCCATCGTGTTCCGGACTCCGGATCCCGACCGCAATTTCCTCGAAGCCGGACTCGGGGTGGCATGGCTGTTCAGTGGCGGCAGATCGTTCTTCGTCGACGTGGAGGCGCTGCTGGGAGACGACATCGTGTCGGGATACAGCGTCAGCATCGGCGGCAACGTCGAATTCTGACGGAGGCAGAGTGCAGCACCCACCGGGGTGAGCGCCTTCCTCGCCAGCGACGCCTGGCCCAGTGGAGCCGCTGCTGAATTCGAACCACTGCCATAATTCACGGCATTGTCGGCGGTGAGGTGAGCTGCGGTCCGTGGAACTCTGGTGGATCAAATGGGCGATTGCAGCGGTGCTGGTGGGATCGGCGCTGGTCGTGCACCTGCGTGGCCGGGAGCGATTCCGGTTCTTCCGCCAGCTGTTCAACCATTCGACCCTGCTCGCCCCCTTCAATGTCCTGGCTTACGCATTCTCCCGGGTACCGGCCCGGGCGTGGATAGACCGGTCGTATTTTCCGGCGCTCGATGCGCTGCGCGATGACTGGCGGCTGATTCGCGGGGAGGCGCTGGCGCTCAACGCGCCGCAAACCGTGGACAAGGAACTGGCCTCGCGCTTCGATCTCGGCTTCAACTCGTTCTTCAAGACGGGCTGGCGCCGGTTCTATCTCACCTGGTACGGGACCGCGGTGCCCTCGGCGGAGCGCCTCTGCCCGCGCACCGTGGCGTTGCTGCGAACCATTCCTTCCGTGCGTGGCGCGATGTTCGCGATACTGCCGCCCGGCGCGTTTCTCAATCCGCATCGCGATCCGTTTGCCGGATCGCTGCGCTATCACCTCGGACTGGTGACGCCGAACTCGCCTGACTGCTCGATCACGGTCGACGGCGAGCCGTATTTCTGGCGTGATGGCGAGGACGTCCTGTTCGATGAGACCTTCATCCACCACGCGCGCAACGATACGGAAGTGGAACGAATCATCCTGTTCTGCGACGTGGAGCGCCCGCTGCGCTTCGGGCCGATGCGAGTGCTCAATCGGTTGATCGCACGCGTGATCGTGTCGGCGGGGGCGAGCGGCAACGCGCCGGGCGATCCGGTGGGCGCCCTGAACCGTCTTTACGGCAGCACGCTGCAACCGATCGGCCGGCGCCTGGACGCGGTCGCGCGGCGACTCAAACAGCGCAATCGAACACTGTTTCGCATGGTGAAGTACGCTTCCATCGCGCTGATGCTCGTGCTCATCGTGCGCCTGTTCTGACGGAGACCGGGTCGCGGACCCGACGTGGTTCGATGTGGGTTCACCGGCGCGCGATATCGCGTCGGCGATGAAGACTCCGCGAGTTGCCGATCAGGGTGTCGTCGAGGCGAGCTGGCGGACTCCCAACCCTCTGCAATGACGGAAAAGACATGAACGCTGCTTTTGACCGCTTTCGCGACACGCTCGCCGACATCGACGCGCAGGGACTGTTCAAGCGGGAGCGTGTGATCGCATCCGCACAGGGTTCGCACATCCGCCTCGAGGACGGCCGCGAAGTGCTGAATTTCTGCGCCAACAATTACCTCGGGCTCGCTGACCACCCTCGCCTCGTCGCGGCGGCAAAGGCGGCGCTCGACTCGCATGGCTTCGGCATGGCGTCCGTGCGCTTCATCTGCGGTACGCAGGACCTGCACAAGCAACTCGAATCGAGGATCGCCGGATTCTTCGGCATGCAGGATTCGATCCTGTACGCGGCCTGCTTCGACGCCAATGGCGGCCTGTTCGAGCCCCTGCTCGACGAGCGTGACGCCATCATCTCCGACGCCCTCAACCATGCCTCCATCATCGATGGCGTGCGGCTCTGCAAGGCGAAGCGCTACCGCTACGCCAATGCGGACATGCGCGATCTCGAGGCGCAGCTCGAAGCGGCGGACGCAGCCGGCGCGCGCACCAAACTGATCACCACCGATGGCGTATTCTCGATGGACGGCGTCATTGCGCCGCTCGGGGCCATCTGCGACCTCGCGCGGCGGCACGATGCGCTGGTCCACATCGACGAGTGCCACGCAACGGGTTTCCTGGGTGCGAGCGGACGCGGTTCCGCCGAAGTCCATGGCGTGCTCGATCGCATCGACATCGTCACCGGCACACTCGGCAAGGCGCTCGGAGGTGCCATCGGCGGGTTCACGGCCGGGCGCGGCGAAGCGATCGAGCTGCTGCGTCAGCGTTCGAGACCCTACCTGTTCTCCAATTCGCTGCCGCCTGCGGTCGTGGCGGCGGGCATCGAGGTGTTGAACATGCTCGAAGAGGCAGGCGAACTCCGCGCCACGCTCGCCGACAACACGCGGTTTTTCCGCGAGCGCATGCTCGGCGCGGGTTTCGAACTCAAACCCGGCGACCATCCCATCGTTCCGGTCATGCTGCACGACGCCGCGCTGGCGCAGCGGTTCGCCGCCGCACTCCTCGACGAGGGCGTCTACGCGGTCGGGTTCTTCTTCCCGGTGGTGCCCAAGGGCGAGGCCCGGATCCGCACCCAGATGTCGGCAGCGCATTCGCGCGAGGATCTCGAGCGTGCCGTCGCCGCCTTTATCAAGGTCGGGCGCGCGCTCGACGTCATCGGCGCGCACTGACATGCGGGCGCTGGTGTTCGACAATTTCGGCGATGCCGGCGTGCTGCGCCTCGCGGAGCTGCCGGACCCCGCACCCGGGCCGGAAGAGGCGCTGGTGCGGCCGCACGCCATCGGTCTCAACTTCGCCGATGTGTATCGCCGTCAGGGTCGCTACCACCTCGACGGGGCGCCACCCTTCATCGCCGGATACGAGGCTGCCGGTGTCGTCGTCACGGCGCCGGGCGGTTCCGGGTTCCGCGCGGGCGATCGCGTGGCGTTCGCGGATGTGCCCCGCGCCAACGCGGAGCTGGTCGCGGCCCACGTC
>JBGTIG010000194.1:0-19462 GCA_041745755.1 Lysobacterales bacterium | reverse complement strand
GCCCATAGAAGGCGATAGTCGCAGTAGGGTAGCCGGCGAACCCGCGCTTTGCCCTTTTTCGCAGAGCCTTGATGTGGCGCTCTCGTAGACCAGACAACTTACGTCTCCACAGAAAATGAAGGCTAACGCCGTGTTAAGCCGCCGCCGCGCGAGCAGCGACAGGAAACAAATGAGGAGATTTCGGCGGTCGGCTTGAACACATAGTTAGAACTCATGACTCGCGAAACCGCTGCCAGCTTGCACCAACGAATTCGCGGGATGCCCCCCAGCCTGGGGGAAGATCGGCGACAGAATACAGAGAGGGGTCGTGTTTGAGCATCTCGCCCATGCCGATAACCATCCCATCCGCTGTGTCGTCGGTGGTGCCGCAGGTAAACGCCCACGAATCGTCGTCAGCGTAGTGAACGACGCGCAGCACGGGCAAGCCTTCTCGCAGCACTTGGCGCGTGGTGATGGTTGCAACATTTTTACCCTGATCGAACGGCCAGTCGTCGGTCATGAGTTCTAACGCCGTGTTAAGCCGCCGCCGCGCGAGGCGCAACGGTCTGGCGATGGAGTGAGTTCGGCGGTCGGCTTGAACACATAGTTAGACGGCACGTGCCTTTGCGCTGCACGCTAGACGGTAGCGTGTTTGGGACGCCGCTACGAGCAAGGTGATGCTGCCAATTGCCGAAATGAAGCAAAGCTCGATGAGCGAGAGCGCCACGCCAACACTAAGCTTCGGGTCCTCATGACCATAGGCGGTGTAGTAGCGCAAGAATGCGGCTGCCTCGCTTAGAGCGGCGCCGACAACAAAAGCCAAGACGAAAAAGCCGAGGTGCGGAACTGTCCTGCCGCCACGCGACGCCACAGCTAGAGCACCACCTAATGCCCCAAGAAGAGCCACGACCAGGAGGCTGAGCAAGATGGAGCCTTCACGCGTCAGGCTATAGGTGGCTGGAAGACCGAGAGCTCCAGCCAGTGCGGCTACCGCGAAAGATTTCATGCCGTCTAACGCCTGAATTGAGCGGCGCGCGGCACGCGCGTCCGCTCGAATGAATAGTTAGACCACATCCGCCGCGAGCGGCTCACGAAGCCAAGGCTGGTCAACGCTGTCTCTCCATGCGCACCAGCCTACCGGGAGATCCGCCAGTTCCGCCACCGAAGAGTCCAGATTTACGGGGTGGCTCATACAGACGTGAACAAACTCAGAAGGCGGATCGAGCCCGTCCAAGAACTGCCATCCATGGTCATCCTCGTCGTGAGTCACGAACAGAATGGGACTGCCGCCATAGACGATGGATTTGGAAACAAGAGTCGCCGTGTCTGGTGACTGGTCGAAGAGCCACATATGAGGTCTAACGAAGCTGTAGGAAAAGTGGCCTTGATCTTGCTCTGATAAAGCGAGACCGACAAGGGGGCATCCGATGGCGCGTTATCGGCAACTCGACATGAGTCCGCGGCTGTTGCCGGTGAGCCTGGATGCGCAGCTGGTGCCGGGATCGTTCGCACATGCGCTGTATCACCTGGTCGAGACCCTCGACCTTGCGGGATTCGACGCGCATTACCGCAACGACGAGTCGGGTGCACCGGCGCATGCGCCGGTGATGCTGCTGCGGGCGGTGCTGCTCGGGTACTCGCAGGGCATGGTGTCGTCCCGTGCGATCGAGCGCGCCTGTCGGGACAATGTGCTGTTCATTGCGATGACGGGTGACGCCAAGCCGCACTTCACGACGATTGCGGATTTCGTCAGCCGCTCGCGCGACCCGATCGCGTCGGTATTCGCGCAGGTGTTGACGATTCTCGGCAACGAGGGACTGGTCGGTCGCGAGATGTTCGCGATCGATGGGGTCAAGTTGCCGTCGAATGCCTCGAAGCACCGCTCGGGCACACGCGCCGAGTTCATGGAGCGTGCGGCCAAGCTCGAGCGTGCCGCCCGCTCGATGCTCGATCGCCACCAGGGCCATGACGTGCAGGGACACGACGAGGGGGTGAGCGCCAAGGCGACGGCCCGTCTTGCGCGCATGACCCGCGAGGCCGGCCGGATCCGCGCATGGCTGAGCGTAAACCCCGAGGATCGCCCGGGCAGCCGTGGCGCGATCCGCAAATCGAACCTGACCGACAACGAGTCGGCGAAGCTTGCCACCGACAAGGGCGTGCTGCAGGGCTACTGCGGCGTCGCGGTGGTCGACGCCCAGCATCAGGTGATCGTCGAGGCGTCGGCGCACGGCACCGGTGCGGAGCAGGAGTTGCTGATTCCCGTGATCGATGCCTGCAAGGCGCAGCGCACCGGGACCACGCGCATCACCGCCGATGCCGGCTATCACTCGGAAGCGAACCTGGCGGCGCTGGCTGCGCGCGGCATCGACGCGCTCATTGCCGACAACCAGATGCGCCGTCGCGACGAGCGCCTTGCCGCACAGGGCAAGCACACGGGCAAGCCCAGCCCGCTGCACGACAAGTCGGACAAGCCGAAGGCCAGCCCGGTATTCACGAGCGCCGACTTCCAGGTCGCGGACGATCACTCGCACGCGATCTGTCCCGCCGGCAAGCGGCTCTATCGAAATGGCGGCGCGTGCACCGTTGGCGACTACACCGCGATCAAGTTTCGCGCACCCATCGAGTCGTGCACGGGCTGTGCGCTCCGCGCCAGGTGCCTGCGCAGACCCGGCACGACCCCGTCGCGGCAGGTGGCCCTGCTGACGCGCAAACATGCCGCAACCCACACCGAGGCCATGCGCCAACGCATCGACAGCGCCGAGGGACGCGGGCAATACGGCCAGCGCTTCGCCACCGTCGAGCCGGTGTTCGGCAACCTGCGCCACAACAAGCGGCTCAATCGCTTCACCCTGCGCGGGCAGCGCAAGGTCGATGGGCAGTGGAAGCTATTCGCGCTGGTCCACAACATCGAGAAACTGGCGAACTACCGCAAGGCCGCGTAACCCCAGGGCGATCAGGAGTCGTGTAGCGCCCCCAGGGGCCGCGCAGGACACCCCCCGCAATCCATGCGCCCCGCAATCGCGAACGGAAAACGCCGAACCGCTTGAACCTCCGAACAAGACAGCGCGCCGAACCACACGCCACACGCGCTGTCAGCGACCTCGATCGCCTCGGAAAACGGGTTTTCCTACAGCCTCAACGCTTGAGTTAAGGGGCAGCCGGCCCGGATGCTCGGATCAAACGAACTGCCACCCGGCTGTCCCCTTGAACGAATGGTTAGCCATCACCCGCGAATGCTGGTGAAGGTTGCCTTTTGCCACGATACCCTCAACTCTTGAAGCGTAGATCCGCAGATGGTCTTGGCGACGACATCGGGCCTATCGGCCTCCGCCATCTTTCTTAGCCCCTTGACCCCGCATCTATCAACGACGTAGTCGGTGAAAGACCAACTCATTGCGTAAAACGGCGGGGCGTACTTTCGTCGGTTCGCCATGAGGCGTTGGAAAATCTCGGCGTTTTCTGGCGAGTAGGTGTTCCTCCGCCCCGCCGCCCCTACAAGGGGCAATACCTCCTGGCCCTCTGTCGAATGGAAGTAGTGAGCTAGCTCGGCTAGCCCATTGGGCAGTACAAAGCTCCTGTGATAGCCACCGAATCGCGACACAATTTCGGCAGCTGCGTGGTTGGCAAAGCCCTCTGCCATCCATTCAGATTTTCGCCATGACCACTGGGCCATTGCGTGAACCATCTCATGGACGTATGGCGCCATATTCGAACGAATTGTATCGGGGTGCATGAACACCCAAGGTTCATGCTCAATCGTGACATGAGGAATGCCGACGTTAGCTCCGATGTAAAACTCAACTTTACGTTCATTGCCGCCGGGCAAATCGAGCATTTCTCCGAGGTACGAGCGGACAGAGATTGCGCCATCTTCAGCAAGGCCGGCGAACACGGATAGTTGACTGTCTGAGAGGACGCCACGCTCCGCGCAGACTGAAACGTGCTTCGCTTCTGTGCAGGAACCGCCGGCCCTCAACGAAGCAACAACTTGGCGGTCTCTTTCTCCCGGAGAGAGATTGTTACTCGCAGATACAGTTGATGATGCAAAAAACAGGGTCGGTGCGAGTAGGAATACAACGATACGTAGAGTGGTAGGGGTCACGACGACCTCAATGTGATGGCTAACGAAGCCGTAGAAAAAGTGGCCCTGATCTTGCTCTGATGCGGCGAGGCCGACAAGAGGGCGATCGATGGCGCGCTATCGGGAAATCGACATGAATCCGCGGCTGTTGCCGGTGAGCCTGGATGCGCAGCTGGTGCCGGGCTCGTTCGCACACGCGTTGTATCACCTGGTCGAGCGGCTCGACCTGTCCGGCTTTGATGCGCAGTACCGCAATGACGCGACGGGGGCGCCGGCGCATGCGCCGGTGATGCTGTTGCGGGCGGTGCTGCTCGGGTACTCGCAGGGCATGGTGTCGTCGCGGAGCATCGAGCGGGCGTGTCGCGACAATGTGTTGTTCATTGCGATGACCGGCGACGCCAAGCCGCACTTCACCACGATTGCGGATTTCGTCAGTCGCTCGCGCGACCAGATCGCTTCGGTCTTCGCGCAGGTCGGTCCTTCCCCCGGTCCTTCCCCCCTATTCTGACGCCAGTCGAAACTAGAGGATTTCGGCGAAACTGACCCTGCAGAGGAGCACGTTTCGTCATGAAAAAGTCGAAGTTCACGGAGCAGCAGATTGCGTTCGCGTTGCATCAAGCCCAGACGGGGACGTCGGTCGCTGAGGTATGTCGGAAAATGGGCATATCGGACGCGACGTTCTACAACTGGAAGAAGAAGTACGGCGGTTTGGGCGTTCCGGAGTTGCGCCGGTTGCGGCAGCTCGAGGAGGAGAACCGCAAGCTTAAGCAACTGGTTGCGGATCTCAGCCTGGACAAGATCATGTTGCAGGATGTCATCCAAAAAAAGCTCTGAGGCCGGCCCAGCGCAGAGCGCTGGTCGGCCACCTGCGACAGGCCTACCGAGTCGGGGTTCGCCGTTCATGCCTGCTCCTCGGGCAGTCGCGTACTGCGTGGTATTACAAACCCACGCGGCCGGCCCTGGATGCTCCCTTGACCCAGCGCATCCAGGAGATTGCGCAGACACGCGTTCGCTACGGTGCGCGGCGCATCCACATCCTGTTGCGGCGGTAGGGATGGAAGATCAATCACAAGCGCGTTCACAGGCTGTATGTTTTGGCGGGCCTGAATTTGCGATCGAAGCGGCCGCGACGACGCAAGGCCGGCGCCGATCGATTGGAACGTCCCGAGCTGACGGCACCCAACCAGAGTTGGAGCATGGATTTCGTGTCGGATGCGCTCTTCGACGGTCGACGCCTTCGCGGCCTCACCGTCGTCGACAATTTCAGCCGCGAATGCATGGCAATCGTGGTCGGCAAATCCCTGCGCGGCGAAGCCGTAGCGCAAACACTGGAACGCCTTCGTGCCGTGCGCGGAAATCCGAGACGCGTGCAAGCAGACAATGGGCCCGAGTTCATCAGCATCGTGCTCGATCGCTGGGCCTGCGACCATGGGATCACGATTGATTTTTCGCGGCCAGGCATGCTCACCGATAACGCCTTCATCGAATCTTTCAACGGGTCATTCCGAGACGAATGTCTCAACGCCCACTGGTTCTTGTCGCTCGAGGACGCCTGCGAGAAGATCGAAAGCTGGACGAACGACTACAATCATTTCCGTCCGCATTCATCGATCGGGGACGCCGCACCAGCGATGTTCGCGAAGGCATTTCGGATACCCAAGAGACCGCCGAAATCTCAACCTGCGGCCGGTACTAAAACTGGGAAGGGGTCACGGGTATGGACACTTGTGCCAGACGCGCTGTGCACTCGAGTCTCGGGCAGGGACGCGGCTACTTCCCAGGTCTCGTGCGATAGCCGAACTAGCGGACGGCCGGCATGCCCTGCGACAGCAGGTCCCGCATCACCGCGCGCGCGCGGTGCAGCCGCGATTTGGTTGCCGCAAGCTCCAGCCCGAGTTGCGACGCGGTCTCGTTCAGTGTCAGCCCGTCGACGTCGCGCATCAGCAGGATCGTACGGTAGTGTTGCGGTAGAAGAGCCATCGCTCGACTGATCTCGATGCGCAGCTCCAGTGGCTCGGGTGTCATAACGGGTTGGATGGATTCATCGATCTCCTGGTTGGTCAGCAGCCGCCAGCCACGGCGCATGCGGTTGCACTCGCGTTTGACGATGCGGAACAGCCAGGAAGCGAAAGTTTCGGCTCGTCGGAGGTCGCTCAGTCGGCGAGACGCCATGAACAGCGTCTCCTGCACTGCGTCCTCGACATCGTTGATCACGCAGTGGTATTCGGCGTAGCGGCGCAGGTCCTGGCGTGAACTGGCGAGCAGGTCATTGAGCGCGCGAGCGTCCCCCGCCTGGGCGGCATTCACGGTGTCGGTATCGACGTGCATGGAGGCGGGAGTTTCCTGAATTGGGCCTCGGTTCACGGCTGCGGCATTGAAGCCGCTTTGCCCGTCGCCGCTGCTGGAAAGACCAGGAGTTTCAGTCTACTCCGAAGAATTGCGCCTAACTCACGCAGGTCATGCCGCTCCGGATGCAGCACGGTTGCCTGTTGCGCAATACGCGCCCAGGTCAGCGGTATTCCGGATTCGGGTGGTCGAATCGGCAGCCAGCGTCCCAGGCGCTGCGCTGGTTGCCGTGCGCCGGCACGCCACCCGCATCCTTCAGCAGTCGCGCGAAGTGCATGAGGTTCCACGCCATGAAGGTCGTGTTGCGCTGGGTGAATTCGTTGGCGTAACCGATGCCGTCGTCGCCATAGGACGGGCCGGGGCCGGCTTCGCCGATCCAGCCGGCGTCGGCCTGGGGCGGGATCGTATAGCCGAGATGCTGCAGCGCATAAAGCACGCTCATCGCGCAATGCTTGATGCCATCCTCATTGCCGGTGACGATGCAGCCGCCGACCCGGCCGTAGTAGATGTACTGTCCCGCCTCATTGAGCTTGCCGGACTCGGCATACAGCCGCTCGATCACGCGCCGGCACACCGAACTCTCTTCTCCCAGCCAGATCGGCGTGCCCAGCACCAGGATGTCCGCGGCCATCACCCGCTTGCACAACGCCGGCCAGTCGTCGCGGTCGAAACCGTGTTCGGTCATGTCGGGCTGCACGCCCGGCGGCAGGTCCAGATCAACGGGACGCACGATATCTACCTGCACACCATTGGCGCGCATCACGCCGGCGGCGACCTGCATCAACCTTTCGGTGTGGGAGTCCTCGCCGCTGCGCTTGAGTGTGCAATTGAGGAACAGCGCGCACAAATCGTCGTAGTGCGCCGGCGGGCGCGGTTCGGTCGTACTCATTCTGCGCAATCCTTTGATGTAGACGGCAGCGGGGGAGGCGGCGGGCGCACCGGCGGGCAGGCGGCTGGATGGTGTCTGCTCGCGTCGGGAACCGGACAGTCGTCATTGGCGTGGAGCGCGTTCCAGCCTCTATTCAAGCCGAGCCGCCTAGAGGGTCCGCCTTACCCTGAAGTGACGGGCGTGAAACTGCAGTGACCTGTCGCGCGGCCTCGATGCTGATGAGGCGCACAAGGCCGAGAGAGGATTCGCGATTCGCCCTGGATCTGCCGCCCCTGCGCCGACACGATCCAAGGGGAGTAGGGCAGGTCCAGCGCCGCGCCAGAGGTTACCTGCGGCGCGAATCTTTTGCCTCCCCGCACACTTCTCAACCGCGGCGGGGGAACGTGGCCATGCTTGGCATCAACCCAATAGGTCCATCCAGTTGCCCCACCATCGTTTGGGTTGGCTCGGTATCTGCTTCCACCAGGCGTCGATCGCTTCTTGGTCTCCGGCTTCCCAGGCAAGCCGATGGCCTGGATCCTGGGTGTCTACCCCGAGTGCCATGCCAAGGCGTGGATACAAAGCAGTGTTTGCCAGAACGGGCCATCTCGACAGCAGACTGAGTAACGAAAAGCCATCCACATCACGCGCCGAATGGGAAACAGCTGCCGCCGCGACTCGAGTGGACCGCGAACGCGCGCCTCCAGTTGCAATGGCTTGCTCTAACGCGCCGATGGCATCTGTGAACGCGATCGACGCATCTGAGCGCATGGGCGTTTGGGCGTGCGTGCCAACGAAGTTCAATCCATAATTTTCGGGCACCAGGATGTCGTCCCTGCCCACCCGGTAACTCACCCAGCCGCTTCGAACGAATACCCGACCTGAGCCATCTGGACGCTTCCACAGGTCGAAGTCGCACCCCAGATCGACGACTTCTGCGGCATCGGCCCGCACGCTGAAGTAACCAGGCGGCGCCCAGATGCGGGCGCGCATGTGCCCCCGTTCCAAAGCCACGCGGTGTGTTCCTGCTTCAGTCTGGACAAGACGCAGGCGCGAGTCCGGCGACAGGGCAATGCTTCCAATCCGGGCCACCGTAATCGTGGCCGACTCCTTGGACGCCGTGGCGAGCGACTGGCCCGGCGAAAGCCGAACTAGCCCGTCGCCGGCACTGGGCGCATGGCGCACTGCGACCCAGCTGCTACCAGGTGTCCAGGCCAACCGATACTGGTAGCCCGCCGCCACAAGCAGCAGCGCGACCGCTGCGGCGATTGCCCATGGCATCGCACGACTGCGCCGGCGCTGAATTCGCGGCGTTTCTGGAATCTCCAACCCACGCGCCCGGACTCCATAGGGCGCCAGCAGGCGCTGTATCCGGGCCAGGTCATCGTCTGCACTCGCCTGCGGGTTCCAGAGGGGATCGCTGTGGTCATTCATGCTCGATCTCCCTTGCGCTCTGCACGGGCATTAACCCGAGCGCATCACGCAGTTTGGCCATGCCCCGATGTAGGTTGACGCGCACGGACTGCGGGGTCAGCCCGGTCAGCACGGCAATCTCCTGGCCGCTCATGCCTTCGGCCAGGCGCAACATCAGCGTTTCCCGATAAGCCTCTGGCAGACCAGCAATGGCGCGAAGGATATGGGCGGCCTCAGCCACGTCATCAGGTCTTGTTCCGTCGTTGCTGAAGTCATCCAGATCTCGATCCGTTGTGGCCGCAAACCCTGTTACGGGACGCATGCGACGCGCAATGGCGGCGATCCATCCCCCAAACTTTGCGTCGTCTTGCAATTGATCCAGGCGCATAAAGGCCTTGGCGAAGCATTCCTGTGTCAGCTCGTCGGCGATGGCAGGAGGAAAGCGACTGAGCTGGATCGCGTGCACGAGTGGAGAGAAGCGCCAATAAAGCGCCGCAAAGGCCCGTTGCGAGCCACGTCGCGCCTGTCCGACGCAGTGCGCGACATGCATGTCCGGCATCAGGGGCTGGGTCGCGTCGGGCACATCATCGGTCAGGGGGCTATTCAACAAAGAGACACACAGAAGGGGAAGTGTTAACAGGACGGAGGTAAAGCACGATGCGCCCGACGTGCCGATGGCGCAAGCAACTCGAAATGGGCCGAACCAACACTGGGTCGTCGTGTCTTGGTGCGTTAACAGTTGGGGCCATCAGTAGCTCTTGATGGGAACTCCACCAGAACTTCAGCCATGAAACGCCGCCAACTCCTACTCAGTCTGCTGAGCGTGCCCCTGCTGCCGATTGCTCGCGCAATGGCAGCAGATCGAGAACCGGTCGTCGGCCTACCGTGCGAGGGCTGCGAGGCGGTATTCGCCGGCCAGCCCAGCAACCCTTCAAGCCACGCGAGGATCGCCCCAGTCAATGAGCCGGGCCAACCACTGAGGCTCTGGGGCAAGGTCACAGACCGACGCGGGCATCCGCAGCCTGGTGTCATTGTCTACGCGTACCACACGGACAAGGGCGGCAGGTATCCGACAACGATCGCGCACCCCGGTGGCATCAGGACACGGCATGGACGCCTGCGCGGCTGGGCGCGAACGGATGCGCGGGGCCAATATCAGTTCGACACGATCCGGCCCGGCAGTTACCCCGGTCGCGACATCCCCGAACACATCCATATGCAGGTGATCGAGCCGGGGCGCGCGACCTATTACATCGATGACGTCTTGTTTCGCGATGATCCCAAGCTGACGGCCCAGCAGGTGCGTGAGCTGTCCCAGGGTCGCGGGGGCAGGGGGGTCACTGCACCCACAGAAAGCAACGGCAATTGGCTCGTGAGAAGAGACATTGAACTGGGATTGAACATTCCTGGCTACCCGCAATCGGACCTGCCGTAACCGGCTGGTCTCGGCGTCGAGAGTGGATATCACTTGCCCAGTTGGACGGTTACTACTGACCCAGTTGTTGTCGCGGTCGCAGACTTGAACTTGGCTGACAAGCCCGGTGCCACGACCTCGATGCTCGTGCCGGACGACACAACCCTGGGCTCCTCTAGTCCGCCCACTTCCATGCGATCTATCCCATTGAAAAGTGGGTGTTCGCCCATGCCCTGGGTCAGTGTCCTCGCATTCAACACTTCAATTTGTCCCAGATCGTTTCCGAGCGTGACAAAACGCGTATGTAGCACTTGGGCCTTGCTGAGTCGCTCGACATTGATGGGGTCGAAGCCTTGCGGCCACAGTGGGCTGTCGGCTGGCGCATTGACGATGATCCGCCATCCCGGCAGCGCTTCGAAATCGGATAGGAGGCGCGTTCTCTCTTCGACAAGTGCGGCGATATCCTCCCCGGCCTGAATCTCGGTCGCGGCAACGACGTTGGGTTCCAAGGAACAGATATCTCCCTTGCCAACTGCCCTCGACAAAGCTTCGTCCAGTGTTTGCTTGTCATCTGCCTCAAACGACGGATTCCAGCCCGGATCGACGCGATCGAGCAACAGAGCCAACGCCGGCCCAGTCGCGTAGGCGCGTTGACGTATGGCGCTGGGCTTGAAGTCGCCGTCTGGAATCGCAACGGACGCTTTGCCCTCAACGCGCATCTGCACATACGTCGCCAGCCCTTCGTTGAGTTCGGTGCCGCGCTCATACGCCGCGAACCGGGGATCCATCTGCGCATAGCGTTGCGCGCGCAGAGACATTGCGCTGCGAGTCCAGCATGCGCGTGCTTGCGGATCCTCTGACTGCAGGGCATTTCTGAGCGCATGGCTCTCCTGGCGCCTCAAGGCCAGCAAGTCAGTCGAGTCTGTTGGGTAAGTGAACAGGTCAGCCTCGTTTCCAATCCAGCCTGGATGATGCTCGCGCTGGTAGACATGAAACGCTTCATGGATTGCTACTGCCGCCAACGCATTCGCAGACCCTTGTGGAAGCGTTGGGTCCAGGAGAAGAGTCGCAGTCGGGACTCCTCCTATCTCGGAATTGGTATTCGCGGTCACATTCTCGTGGCGTCCATCCATGACAAGGACACGCGAATCGGGCTGATTCACAGGCACAAAGGGTTCGGGTGGGGTTGGGTGCCGAAAAAGGTAGGTCTTCTGACCGTCGTATATCGCAAGTGGCACCAACAAAGGATCGAACCCGGGCCAAAGCGTTTCGACGGCGGACCTTTCTGTGGAGGCGCGTTCTACGGCGTCTTCGATAGCGATTGCCAGAGGCTGATCGGGAGAACTTACCTGGTATGGCGCGCCGGAGCTGGGGAGTAGGCGCGCGCATGCGCACAAGGCGATTGCGATAAAAGCGCTGAAGATGGCCCTCAATATCAATCTCCCAGGTTTCGCCGGCTCTTGGGATCGGCCCTTGGGCTTGCGCGAGCTTGATAGCACAACATCCGGGGCAATGAGCCCGAGACTTCCTCGAACGTTGGCAGGTGACGTGCAATCGCGGATTTGCTCGAAAGTTCGGGAGTCGCGAGTCTGGGGGAAGGGTGAAAACGAACGACTCCGCCTGGATTTGGGGACAGCTGGGAAGGTCGCCGCGAGGATTTGATGGCATCGGCGCCATTACAGGCGGCAGCGCCAGGATCAAGGTCCTCCGACAGGTGTTCAGCCATCTGCGTAATGCGCATAATACATATTATGTAACATTAAGGTATAGAGGAGGCGAAGCGGCGGGCAATCGCGTCGACTTGATCTGCATTCTTGGCTACGCACCTGATTTCAGCCCACGCCGTCGCCTGATTTCGACCTATTTAGACGCAAGCCACTGATTCTGTAGACTTGTTCTTTAACAGTCGAGTTCGCCCTATCCGTGACGGCAACTGTTGAAAATGCCTTATCGGTGGCGCAATTCGTCGGAACCGCCGCAGAATCTACCGCTCGCACATCTGCTCCAAGTTTGACCGAATGGTTCGGGACGTCGGAATGGGCATCAGGTACGACGTGACTTCATTCCGAATGTAGGTCGCGGCTACCACCCACGAATGACCTGGCGCCCGCCGGCCAAGGTGGATGGTTGGCCAACCGGGGAGAATTTGGTCGGGGCTGCTGGGCGGAATCCACGCCACGGCAAATGTGGCGGCTATCGTGCCGTCGACCAAGGTCAGCGCCATGAGATGCGAATACCACCACTCGATGAGCGCTCTGGCCTGCGCGGACTCGTCCGAGTCGCACATGGAACTTAGCGCATCGCTCAGGTGGCAGAGGAGCTGAAAGGACGCTAGGCCTGCGAGCTCGCTGCGGTGTGTAGCAAGACTCGTTAGCTCGTTAGATTTGCCTGTGACAGACATCGCTGCATTTCTGCGCAGGTAGCCGCGATCTCGAATGCCCACTGCTTCCGGAAACTGACAATCTTTTAGTTCGGGGATTAACCGCTCGCCCAGGCGCTGGCGAGCATTGTTTACGTAGTCTCGCCAAAGGTGCGGGCAGAACCCCCCGGCCGCCTGCTTCAGCCTCCGTTCTAGCCGAACCAAAGCCCGAGACATTGGGACCGATGCCGCGCAAAACGTGCGATCACCCACAGTATCGGGGTCGATGGGCGTCGCGATCACGGCAGCCAAGTTTGCGAGCGCGCTCAGCTGACAGCGTTCCGGGACCGTTCGTAAATTCCTCAGTCCCCGACGCGGAGCGACCGGAATTTCGACCACGAACGGTCGAAGGTCAAGCGGCCACGGTACGCTGGCCGCCTGGATCCAATCGAAGACGCGCTGCGGCTCGATCTCGCAGAACGGGCTCACCAAAATGGGTGCAAGTACGTAGGCATCAGAAACGGCTGCAGTCCACTGCCGATGCGCTGCCACCACGGTGTGCCAATGAATCGTAACGCCCCCGCGAGATGCCATGACGATCGCGCCCGTGTTCGCCAAGTCCCGGTTGCAACCGCTACAGTGGAACGCGTGCGATGGTTCCCCGCGCAGTGGAATTCCGATCACCGGACTTGAGCAGTGGGGACAGGTACTCCGTAGATCGGAGCGGTGGACTGGACACTTGCGCCACCACGGCAGCTGGAACAAGTTCGTGTGGTAGCCCTCCCAAAGGCATTCCGGACAGAAGCGAAGCGGATTGGCGAAGGGAGCGGCAAATGATTGCAGCGCGTTAGGCCACCACCGTGTGGAGTCAAAGCCCAACGCGAACTCGGACGCCGTGAGGCGAAGCGAGGCGGCCATGCGGCTCTCTCCCACTTGCCTGGGCAGCGCGTTCATCTGATCGGCGAGTTGCGCTGCGGCGCTGCCTGACAGCCAAAGCGCGGCGACCGCATGCCTGCGCAGAACATTAACGCGGGCCAAACACGCAAACAGACAAACGCCGGAAGGGTAAGGCCACGGATGACGAAGAAACGGCAGTCGTAGCGGCCCGTCCTCAATCACGGGGTCGACCGAACAGGTTTTAGGGTTTGGAGCCGGGGCACACTTCCTCCGGCCACCTCCAATGGGCTTGGAAACTTGAGACGCAGGGCGGCGAGAACGGTTGCGGTTTTGCGCGGCCCAGCAGCGCGATATAGGTCTCTTTACCCTTCGCGTAGCTGCGCAGCACCGCAACGGCCCACCCCCGCGGTCGCTGGCGGTCCGCACGCGCGTGCACCAGCAGTGGGTGGTGCATTTCTGCCGGCTCAGCTTCAACTGCAATCGGGGAAAAGACTTTGCGCGGCTTATCCGACCGAACCCCCAGCTCCCATCCGAGCGTCCAAGCCATAACGCCGCCCGGTTTGGCTCGGGCAAAACATTCCAGCGCCAAGTCGTGCCAAGCTTCGAGGATCAGTCGTTCGTACAGCCAGCGGAGAGCGGCGCGCGGGACGCGTTCTCGGCGCACTTTGGGGTCGAGTCTACGCGCAGACAGTATCCAAATTGGCATGTCCAGCAAGATCGTGGTGTCTCGAGGCCACGCACGCAGGTCACGCAGGTCCAACCCGGTCAAGCGCGCAAGGACTTTTTGCGCAAGGTTGACCGGCGGCTCAAGCAGCAGCTCTACCGCGCGAAAATCAAGATAGGCCACGCCGTCTACACGGTCGGACTGCACCAATCCAGTTAGCAGCCGAAAGCCCGTCACCGCCAGTGGCCGGGGACCGCGCCAGTCGTATTCGACAGCGCCTGGCGCCGCGTTTGGCGACCCATGCCCGATCACCCGAACTTTTAGCTGGCAGCGAAGGCGGCGCAAACTGGCGGCCAGGGCGCGTTGGCACTGTTCAGTGATCGGCAGCGCACCATAGAAGTGGCGCCCGGCCTCCAACATAGCCTGCGCGGAGTCGAATCCCAGCTCGCGAACGCGCTGGTGCTTCAGGCGCTCCATGAAAGTGCGGCTCCAGGCTCGGGAGACGGCCGTCGCTGGCGTTGCCCCCCGAACATGGCCACTGAGCTCGGACGGCACTGGCACCGCCGTTACCAGATGTTGCACGGCTAAACGCGCGACATCTACAAACGAGCCTTCGCCTTGTACCGACCACGGAAGCGCCCAACGGGCCTGCTGGCTGGCACGCAGCCAGCGTCGATACGCAGCGATCGCCTGCCACCAGCGGTCGTCATCGCGCCGGGTGGGATTTTTATGCAAATGGACGAGTTTCTCTCGATCGCTCAATTCAGCCGCGCAATTGGGACACGCTAACCACTTCCTAGGGTCCGCGTGCGGCAGCCCAGCCGGGATCGGCGCATCACAATGCGGGCAGCCCTCGTACAGCGGTTCGGCGTGAATCGGGCATCCATCCCACCATGGAAGCTGGAACAGGGGCGAATGATCGCCGCGCTCCAAGCAGGCGCGACAAAAGCGCAGGCGCTCAAACTTGGTGGAATCGACAGAAAGCAACAGTGGCCGCAACACCGGGGGCCACCAACGTTTCACCTCCGCACCGAGCCGCACCGTTTCCGGACGCCGATTCAACGCGCGGCTGACGAGTTCGAGAGTGCCGTAACGGCTAAGCGCGGCCCAGCCGAGAAAAGGCGGACTTGCGGCGTTCAGTCGCCGCTGCAGCAGTTCCTCCAAGTGGCTGCGATTCCAGTAGCCCAAACGAGCGGGCACGGCAAGCAGTGCGAACGCCGACGGCAGCGGTAGCGTGGATCCGCGCCAGTTCAACCAGGTGTTGCGCTTAGCCCGGAGCACGCCGCGTCATTCCGGGTGCCAGAGGCGCGCGCCGTCTGATTCATGCGTTTTCATGCGCTGCCAGATGTTTTCAAAGGGACTTCTTCGCGTAGCCGTGAACTGCGTCGCTCCGTCGGGAACGAAAGGCCCCAAGAGCTGCTTCTCGTGCTCTACGACGAATCCAGAATCGCCCACCACTGCTCCCCGTTTGTCTGTTGAAACGGACGAAGACTCTTTGTTTTAAACGCCGACTTTACTATGGAAATATTCACTTCGAGCTGGGTCAGGCTGTAGTCGACAGGGGGAGTTTCCGCAACGCGTGGGGAGTTCGCACATGCGCCAGAGTTGCAGATTTGCACACCCTTCGAGATCGTCTATGTACCTATCTGCGCCGGCGTGCACGGGCGACCGCCGCAACGTCGTTGACCAAAATGTGCTTTCGAACGGGAGGTTTTGCTCGCCGCGGCCCCGAGTTCGCAGATGCTTCGGACGCCTTGTTGCCGTCCACTTGGCGTCGCGAACGATTTACCGGTTTGGGCGAAACGTTCGTGGGGCGGCTTGTTGCCTTCAGCCGGACACCCAACTGATCGTGCAGACGTCGCACTTCGTCGTCGAGTGCGGTCAGCTTCGAAACGTGCAGGTCTTGGTGTTGGGCGCAGCAAAGTGTGGGACGCAGCTGCGGCAACATTCCCATTTGCCCGTAGTCGGGTCTCCCTAGTGCCCAATCGACGCAGCCCCTGATCCCTCATGTCTAATCCGAGAGGAACATCCGACTCGTCTTGGGGAACAAGGTGAGTCCGCACCATCACACCTCGCGATCGAGTTTCTGAGATCGCGGGTTCAGCCATTGCGTGGGCGCGGGACGCCTCCAACTTTGCGCACAGCAGTGGGCCGCTTCGGGCTCTGTGCGCGTGCAGGTGTTTGCTGCTTAGCTTTGGCTGCGCGGTACGAAGCTATCGTTTTTGCCAGAGTGTCTGCGCGGGAACGTTGTCGCGCCGCCTCGAGGCTCGCCGACGTGGCCGATTTGATCGCCTTATCGCCTTGCGCCTTGAGGGCCCGCAACTCCGCGGCGTGGCTCTTGGTCAAACTCTGAACAGTCGTTTCTAGTGCCCGACGCGCTTGGCGAGCACGGTCAATTTCGGTCGCGGCGCGGGACTCGACCCGCTCGACGTGATCCTCGAGACGCCGCCGCTCGGCGGTACCCTCAACGCGCATTGCATCGAGCGATACGCGCAACCGCTCGATGTCGCGCTGCGCGGAGACTTCTCGCTCGGCGCTGGCTTGGCGCTCGACCCGCAGCTCATCGAGGCGAGCGGCCTGCTCGGCGATGATGCGATCGGCGTCACCGAGGCGAGCCGAGAGCAGGTCCGCCTGGTTCACGGCTTGCGCAAGAAGGGCTGCGGAAGCGCCCTGCTCTTCGATCATCGCTTTCCGGTCCACCTCGATTTGCTTATGCTCCTGGGCTAGCGCAGCGCGATCCTTTGCAACTGCTCGCTCGATCTCCGTACCCGCCGCTGCCAACGCCTCCTGCCAAAGTTCTCCCGCCAGCGCGGCAACTTCCGGTGGGGCCGCGGGAAGAGTCATAGCGACTGACCTTGCCTTCAGTCGCTGGCCCAGCGCTCGCCACCAAGTATCAACGTGCCGGGTCACCGTGTTCGGCGAGCCGGTGCCCAAGTGAGCACGGATTCTCTCAACGGTCGGCTTCTCGCCAGCTAGCAGTAGGGCGTCGGCCGCAGCGCAAACGTCTTGTTCGGTGATCCCGCGTGCCATCCGCGCCTCCAGCGATCGGTGCCCTGCCCCTTTGGTGTTCTACCAACGATAAGTGATGATTATCGTGGCTACAGGCTATTATGTGTAGTATACATTACATATTATGAATCAAAACACGCAAGTTAAATCAGGCCTGACTCTCGCATCCGCCGCATCCGCAATGGTGCTGCCGGAACAACTGTCAGCCCAAGCAGCGGACGCAGTGCGGGATTTGTTGGCCGAGGCCGCAGCCGCGAACACCACGCGCAGTTACGCAACGGCGCTCCGCTACTGGGCCGGGTGGTACCAGGCTCGCTACGGAGTGGAACTCGCCCTGCCCCTTAACGAAGCAGCGGTGATGCAGTTCGTGGTCGATCATGTGGCGCGCCGAAGCAAAGATGGCCTGAAATGGGAACTCCCCAGGAACATCGATGCGACGTTGGTTGCGTCCGGGCTCAAGGCGAAGACCGGACCGTGGAAACTGACCAGCGTGGTCCATCGCGTCGCAGTGCTATCGACGGCCCACCGGCTCAAGCGCCTTCCTAATCCCTGTGAGCAGCCCGCAGTTCGAACCGTACTGAGTCGTGCGCGGCGAGCTTCGGTGAAGCGCGGAGAACGGCCTGATAAGAAGACAGCGATCACGAAACCGGAACTCGAGGCCATGCTCGCGACGTGCGATGACTCTCTCGAAGGGATACGGGATCGCGCCCTACTCTGCTTTGGCTTCTCCAGTGGGGGTCGGCGCCGAAGCGAGATCGCGGCAGCGGACGTTCGGGATCTACGGCGTACAGGTCCGCGGGCTTATGTCTATCGACTCGAGCACAGCAAGACCCAGCAGGCCGGGCCAACGGCGGGCTCCACACCGGATAAGCCGGTTCTCGATCGAAGCGCCGACGCGCTAGCAGCTTGGCTAGCTGCCTCTGGAGTTATCGAAGGGGCGATCTTTCGGCGACTGTGGAGAACACGAGTCGGACCTCCCCTATCGCCAGCGGCGGTCGGTGAACTCGTGCAGCGGCGCGCCACGTTGGCGGGCCTCAAAGGGAACTTTGGGGGACACAGCCTTCGGTCGGGCTTCGTGACCGAAGCCGGCAGGCAAGGCGTGCCACTGCCTGCGGTGATGGCAATGACCGAGCATCGGGCGGTTTCCAGCGTGGTGGGTTACTTTCAATCCGGTGCCGCGGACCAGAACCCGGCTGCCCGGCTTCTTGACTGAGCCAGACCCCTGCGAGCGACGTGCCCGGGGTCCCGGTTCGAATAGTTCGTCCGCGCCGTGGAAGAGTCCAAGAGCATGACAAGTGCCTTTTGGCCGACACGCAGCTGGCCATCCGACACATCATCTGGGGGTCACCTCGGGCGTCGGACCCCATATCTTGGGTCCGGCCTTGAAAGTGTGAACGCCGTCCACATCTTGCTCAGGCGTCCAAACAGGGGACGCTGGTTTCGACCCACGCGAACAGGGGACGCGGAGGTCCCATGCCCTTCGGGGCCTTCGTTAGCTTGGAGATTCAAATGCCAAACAACTGGAAAGAGCAACGCGCGAAAGATCGCATCACCACTCGGTTCGACGAAGTCCGCGAGGTTTCGATCGTCAACTACGCCAAAGACATGTCGCTGGAAAATATCCCGGTGAACAAGGCTTACCGCATGGATGCCGTGCACCTATACGTGGAGATCCTCAACTTCGATGAAATCCTGAGCGTCACGGCGTTCGAAGGTGAAACGTGCCATCGCCGAGCGCTTCGGTTCTTGAACCTGCACTTTCGCGCGGTGCACCGTATCCTCGACGACACTTCAGCACGAAGGGTGGATTTTCATAACGAGCGCCTGCACGCCGTCATCGCCAAACCTTACGGTGCAGAGAACGAACGCGACAGGGTCGTCCGTGCGGTAGCAATCGCAGACCTGACCCGACAGGTGCTGGAGGAAACGGGTGACACCGATGAGAAGATACCTAACGCTAGAATCCGAGTCGGCATCGACAGCGGCGCGGCCTTGGTCGTCAACAACGGAAGGCGCGGTGGTCGCGAGCCACTGTTCTTGGGGTGCCCTGCCAATCTTGCTGCAAAGTGTGCGGGAGCGGCCGAAGAAGACGGCATCTATCTCACCAACACGGCGAGGCAGCTGATCGGATTAGACGTCCTGCCACGCGGCGCCGATCGCACGACAGCACTAACCGCAGATCAGATCGCGAGCTGTGTGGAGGAGGCAGATCTCGGTATAGACAAGGCCTCCATTGTCGACGCCTGGACCGACGAACAGGCCGACACCCCAATCGGCGACATCAACGTAATCGTCCGGCCGCGACACCTTTCAATGCACCGGTTCGTTGGCGCACGCTCGCGCGCTTTCGGAACGGAGTACGGCGATGGCGGCGAACAAGCGCGAGCGGTGGGTGCGGCAGGTGGCGGAGTTCGAGCGTAGCGGGCTGACTC
>JBGTIG010000193.1:0-6662 GCA_041745755.1 Lysobacterales bacterium | reverse complement strand
GAACCAGGCATTGAAAGCCACCGTGATGCGTTCGCCTTCACCGTGAAACGGCTGCACGTAGTGCTGCAGCCAGGACGGAAACACGACCAGCTGGCCCGGCAGCAACTTGAAACTGCGATTGAGCGCGTTGTAGGGCGCGCGCATCGCGCCGTTGCCGAGGTCGAGGAACATCGCCGCGATCGAGAAGGGATTGGCGAAAGTCAGCGCGCCGCTGTCCGCATGCGTGCCGTCGTCGCGCCCGGTGTCGACGCAATAGACGCCCGACCACGACGCCATGGCGTGATTGTGCAACCCGAAATAGCCGCCGCGCCGCGTTACGTGGAACCAGACGTCGGCGCTGACCTCGAGCGCGCTCCGGCGCTCCGGCGGCAGCGCGCTCAGCCCGGTTACAAACTGCGTGAGGTTCGACCAGCAGAAATCCCGCAGGGCGACGACCTCGGGTTCTGGCCACTTGAAGAGGTCGAAATGACTTTCGAACAGGCCGGGGTTCACGCGCATCGTCGAGTCAGGCTTGGCCCACTTCGCGCCTTCCGACTCGCGGGCAAGGAACAGCGCACGCAACGCCGCGTTCAGCGCGGGTGCCCCGGGATGCATGGCATTGCCGAACGGCACCGCAAAGATGGGCGTGGTCTGCATGTTCCTCACTCCCGTCGTCTTCGATGCATCGATTCTAGCCCGGGCATTTCACGAGGTATCGCGAACGATTGCGCCGGAACCCGGGTGGATGCCCCGTCCTGAGCGGTGCGCCGAATGGTCCTCCGCGACGGCGATCCCGCGCGCGTGCGGGATTTCTGCCGGACGCTCGCGTTCCCGGCAGCTGCGAACAGGCGTCTCCTGCCAACGACAACCCACGCATGACTCCCGGGGCGTGCGTCGTTCAGAGGGCGATGCGAAAATCGGGTACGGGCAAACCTCTCGCGACGTCGTCGCGGGATCGTCCGGACTCAAACGCCTTGCCACACCCATGAGGAGTTCTGCATGAAGATGCGCGCGCACCCTGCCGTCGTTGCCGGGGCGAGTCTGCTGCTGACCGCCTGCGTACAGCGCGAAGTGCGCCAGGAAACGATGTCCGACGCCGCGCCCGCGACCCGCGATGCGAAAGCCACCCCGGTTGCCGACGCCGCCCTCATTCCGCGGGCCGAACTTTTCGGCAATCCCGAGCGTGCCAGCCTGCAGATCAGCCCGGACGGCCAGTACCTCGCATGGCTGGCGCCGGTCGAGGGCGTGCTCAACGTCTTCGTATCCCCCGCCAACGATATCTCGCAAGGCAAGCCGATCACGCGGGATCGCGCCCGGGGTATCCGCCAGTATTTCTGGAGCTACCAGCCCGGCGTGATCGTCTACCTGCGCGACACCGGCGGTGACGAGGACTTCCACGCCTATGCGGTGAACGCCGCGGGCGGTGAGCCGCGCGATCTGACGCCGTATCCGAAGACCCGCGCCTTCATCGGCGGCGTGTCGCACCTCGAACCCGGATCGATCCTCATCGGCATGAACGACCGCGCCGCCGAGTGGCACGATCTCTACCGGGTGGATCTGGTGACCGGCAAGCGCACACTCGTCGAACGCAACGACAGCAAGTTCGCCGGCTACATTGCGGACGCCAGTTTCAAGGTGCGCATGGCGATGCAGTCGAGGCCCGACGGCGGCACCGACCTGCTCGCACCCGACGGCCGCGGCGGCTGGAATAAGGTAGACGAGATTCCCTTCGAGGATTCGCTCACCACCCAGCCTGGCGCCTATACCACCGACGGCCGCACGCTGTACTTCACCGATTCGCGCCAGCGCAACACTGCGGCGTTGTACGCCGTCGACACGGCGAGCGGCGAGCGGAAGCTGATCTACGAGGACCCGCGCGTCGATATCGGCGGCGTACTGGTCGATCCCGAGACCGGCGAGGTGCAGGCGGTGTCGACGGATTATCTGCGCGAGGAATGGCAGGTACTCGATCCGGCGATCGCGGGGGACCTCGACAAGCTCGAGGCGATCGGGCCCGGCGTCATCGACGTCACCAGCCGCACGCTCGACGACAGCACGTGGACCGTACTGCACTACTCCGCCGAGCAATCGGGTTCCTACCATCGCTACGACCGCGCCAGCGGCACCGTCACCAAGCTGTTCGATGTCCGGCCTGCGCTCGCCGACGACAAGCTGGTACCGATGTGGCCGCTCCAGATCCGTTCGCGCGATGGCCTGACGCTGGTCAGTTACCTGACGCTTCCCCCGGGCGCGGACGCCGATCGCGACGGTCGGGCGGATCGCCCGGTGCCGCTGGTGCTGAACCCGCACCGCGGCCCCTGGGCGCGCGACAACTACGGTTACAGCGGCACCACGCAGTGGCTCGCCAACCGCGGCTACGCGGTGATGACGGTGAACTATCGTGGTTCGACCGGCTTCGGCAAGGATTTCATCAACAAGTCCGACCGCGAGTGGGCGGGCAAGATGCACGATGATCTGATCGACGCCGTGGACTGGGCGATCGCGCAGCAGATCACCACGAAGGACCAGGTCGCGATCATGGGCTGGAGCTACGGCGGCTACGCCACGCTCGTCGGACTGACCTTCACGCCCGAGACCTTCAAGTGCGGTGTCGACATCGTCGGCCCGTCCAACCTCAACACGCTGCTCGGCACCATTCCGCCGTACTGGACGAGCTTCTTCGAACAGCTCGCCAAGCGGGTTGGCGATCCGCGCACGGCAGAGGGCAGGAAGCTGCTCGACGAGCGCTCGCCGCTGACACGCGTGGATGCCATCAACAAGCCGCTGCTGATCGGGCAGGGCGCCAACGATCCGCGCGTCAAGCAGGCGGAGTCGGACCAGATCGTGAAGGCCATGCAGTCGAAAAATATTCCCGTGACCTACGTGCTGTTTCCCGATGAAGGCCATGGCTTCGCGCGTCCCGAGAACAGCATGGCCTTCAATGCGGTGACGGAGGCGTTTCTCGCCGAATGCCTCGGCGGACGCTTCGAGCCGATCGGCGATGACTTCGAGGGTTCGAGCATCGGCGTGCCGGAAGGGGCGCGGCACGTACCGGGTTTGACCGACGCGCTGGCGACGCACGAGGCTTCCGTGCGCAAGTAGCTACCGAGCTTGCCCGGCAGTGCGGAGCAAGCTCCGCACCTACGGAATCGCGGCGTTTCCCGCTACCCCGTAGCAGCCGAGCTCACTCGGCTGGGATCCGCGCCGGGCCGTACGGGCGCGCGCCGCGCCGCTCGGTTATCTTGCCGGATCGACGCCGGAGAAATTCATGCGCACAACCCTCCTTGCCATCACCGTATTGCTTTGTGTATCGAACGCGCAGTCTGCCGATCGCATCACGGGACACGTCTTCGCCACGCGGAGCGAGGTGTACGCACCGCACGCCATCGCGGCGACTTCGCATCCGCTGGCGACGCAGATCGCGCTGGAAACGATGCGCGCGGGCGGCACCGCGGTCGACGCGGCGATTGCCGCCAACGCCGCGCTCGGCCTCATGGAGCCCACCGGCAACGGGATCGGCGGCGACCTGTTCGCCATCGTGTGGGACCCGAAGACCCGGAAACTTCACGGCTACAACGGTTCGGGCCGCTCGCCGATGTCGCTGACGCTGGCCGAGTTCGAACGCCGCGGGCTCACCGATATCCCGCCGCACGGGCCGCTGCCGGTGACCGTGCCCGGCGCCGTGGATGGCTGGTTCGCACTGCACGGCCGTTTCGGCAAACGCACGATGGCGCAGAATCTCGCGCCCACGATCCGCTATGCGCGCGAAGGCCATCCGGTGTCCGAGACCATCGCGTACTACTGGGCGGCATCGGTGCCGCGGCTGTCGAAGTGGCCGGGATTCACCGAGCAGTTCACCATTGACGGGCGCGCGCCCAGGCGCGGCGAGATGTGGCGCAATCCGCAACTCGCCAACACCCTGGAGAAGATCGCCCGGGGCGGTCGCGATGCGTTCTACAAGGGAGACATCGCGCGCACGATCGGCGATTACTTCAAGGCCAACGACGGCTTCCTCGCGTATGGGGATCTCGCGGCGCACAAGGGCGAATGGGTCGAGCCCGTCTCGACCCGTTACCGGGGCGTGGACGTGTGGGAGCTGCCCCCGAACGGCCAGGGCATCGCGGCGTTGCAGATGTTGAACCTGCTGGAACCGTACGACCTTGCGAAGTTCGGGTTCGGTTCTCCCGAGCACGTGCACGTGCTGGTGGAGGCGAAGAAGCTCGCTTTCGCTGATCGCGCGCGGTGGTATGCCGACCCGTCCTTCGGGGAATCGTCACCCGTCGCGCGCCTGATCTCGAAGGACTACGCGCGCGCCCGCGGCAAGCTCATCTCGATGGACCGCGCGGCCCGCGAAGTGCAGCCGGCCACCCCCCAGGAACTCGATGAGGGCGACACGATCTACCTCACCACCGCGGACGCGAACGGCATGATGGTGTCGCTGATCCAGTCCAACTATCGCGGCATGGGTTCGGGCATGGCACCGCCGGGACTGGGCTTCATCCACCAGGATCGCGGCGAGCAGTTCGTGCTGAAGGAAGGTCACCCGAACGCGTTCGAACCGGGCAAGCGTCCGTTCCACACCATCATTCCCGCGTTCGCGACGCGCGACGGCAAGCCGTGGCTGTCGTTCGGGCTCATGGGTGGCGGCATGCAGCCGCAGGGCCACGTGCAGATCATCACCAACCTCGTCGACTTCGGCATGAACCTGCAGGAGGCAGGCGATGCGCCGCGCATCCAGCACGACGGCTCGACCGAACCGGCGGGTCAGGCGACGGTGATGAGCGACGGCGGCGAGGTCGATCTCGAAACCGGCTTCGACTACCGCACCGTGCGCGGACTCATGAACCGCGGCCATTCCGTGCGCTTTTCCCACGGCCCCTACGGCGGCTACCAGGCCATCATGGTCAATCCCGAGGGCGGCTGGATCGGCGCGTCGGAATCACGCAAGGACGGCCAGGCCGCGGGCTACTGATCTACTGATCTATTGAGTCGCCGCCTCCGCCGTCGGCTCCTGTCGACTCATCCACCGGCGCGCACGATCGCAGAGGCGAACGGCGCCGCGGGCGAATTCCAAGAAGGCGCGCTCTCGAGCGGGCACGGAGACTCGGGCAGGGCTTCGCAGCGCGCGAGTAGGATGCGGCCCATGATCGTCGCGATCACCCGCCCATCGACCGCAACCGGGACCGGAGCCGGGCTGCTGTCGGCACTTGCGCTCGTCTTGACGCTGACACTCGCCTCGCTGCCGCTGATGGCGCAGGACGTGTACAAGTGCCGCGCGCGCGATGGCGCGATCAGCTATCAGGATCGGGCCTGCGCCGCCGATGCCGTGTCGCTGGATGCGCCGAGTTTGCCGAAGACCTACGCGCCGCCCCCGCCTCCCGGCGACCAGGAGCAGGCCAGCGCCGCGGACCCGTCGGGAATCGCGCCGCCTCAAGTGGCGCGGATACGGGTCGAGGATCCCCTGCCGCAGATGTATCGCTGCGTCTCGCCGGACGGTTCCAGTTACGTCAGTTCCGATCCCGCGCCGCGCGGCCGTTACGTGCCGCTGTGGACGCTCGGTTACGGCAGCTACGGCACGGGCCTGACGCAGGGCAGGGGCGATCCGCGCCTGGGCGCGGCGTACACCTACGTCGAGGATCGTTGTCGCTCGATGCCGCGCGGCGAGCTCTGTGGCTACTGGAAGCAGCGCGCCGACGAGACCCGATCGGAGCGCCGCCATGCCTTCAAGGATCGCCGCGCCCTGCTCGACCAGGAATACGCGGGCACGCGCGATGCGCTCGCGCGCTTCTGCCGCTAGCCCCGACACTCCAACGGTCCGCATCGGGCAACGGAAAAACGCGCTTCGCGTGAAGACGAGCGTGAATTCCCGGCCCGCCGCCGATGTGCAGCGATCTCGTGAAGTGTCCGGGCGGGTGAGCGGAGTCGGGCTCGCGGGCGCCGAACCTCAGAACCCGAACGCGGTGAAACCCCCATCGATCGCGAGGCACTGGCCGGTGATGTACGACGCGGCCGGCAGGCACAGGAACACGACTGCCGCCGCCACTTCATCAGGCTCGCCGATGCGCCCGAGTGGCGTGCGGGCCAGCACCTCGTCCAGATAGTCGGCGTCGGCGAGCGCCGCGGCCGTGCGTCGCGTGCGGATGTACCAGGGCGCGACCGAGTTGACGCGAATGCCGTCACTGGCCCACTCGCAGGCGAGATTGCGGGTGAGCTGCACCAGCGCCGCCTTCGCGGCGCCGTAGGCCGCGCCCGTGCGCACGTGCGTCAGGCCCGATACCGACGCGACGTTGACGATGGCCGATTGCGCGTGCGCCGCCAGGCGTGGCTGCGCAAGGCGCGAAATCTCGAATGCACTCACCAGGTTGACGTCGACGAGGCGGCGCAGCGTCTCCGCGTCGTAGTCGAGCGCGGGCCGGTTCTCGTTGCGACCGACGTTGTTGACGATGAGGGAGAGATCAAGCCCGAGATCGCCGATCCAGTCGAACAGCTCGAGCCGCTGTTCGTTGCCCGTGGCGTCGGCGGCGAGCGCGTGCACCCGGCTTGCACCGAAATCCTCCCGCAGCTCTTCCGCCACCGCCTCCAGCGAGCCCTCGTCACGCGCGGTGACCAGCACGGTCGCGCCGCGCTCGAGCAAGCCGCGCGCGCAGGCGAGACCGATACCTCGGCTCGCGCCCGTCACCAGC
>JBGTIG010000192.1:0-3037 GCA_041745755.1 Lysobacterales bacterium | reverse complement strand
GGCAGCAGACCATGCGCGAGCGCGGCGCGACGGAACTCCATGAGATCCGCGTGCGGGGTGATCGCGGCGCGCAGGCCACCGTCCATCTGCAGCATCTCGTAGATCGCCACGCGACCGAGGTAGCCGGTGTGCCGGCACTCGGGGCAACCGACGGGCAGCCGCGCCTGCTCCGGCATGCCGCGCGCGAAGCCGCGGGTGAGGAACGCCCAGCGTTCGACGTCCACCGCACCCGGCTTTGCGCAGTGCGAGCAGAGCCGGCGCACCAGTCGCTGCGCGATCACCCCGGCCAGCGTCGAGGCAATGAGATAGTGCGGCGTACCGATGTCGATCAGGCGGGTCACCGCACTCGGCGCGTCGTTGGTGTGCAGGGTCGAGAGCACGAGGTGCCCGGTGAGCGAGGCCTGGATCGCCATCTGCGCGGTATCGAGGTCGCGTATCTCGCCGATCATGATGATGTCGGGGTCCTGCCGGAGCAGCGTGCGCACACCCGACGCGAAGGTCAGGTCTATCGAGGGCTGCACCTGCATCTGGTTGATTTCGGAGGCGACCATCTCGATCGGATCCTCGATCGTCACCACGTTGACTTCCGGTTTGGCGAGATTGAGCAGTGTCGTGTACAGCGTCGTGGTCTTGCCCGAACCGGTGGGCCCCGTCACCAGCACGATGCCGTTCGGGCGCTCGACCAGTTGTCGCCAGGTGGCCTGCTCGCGCGCGGAAAACCCGAGCTGCGTGTAGTCCTTGAGCACGATGTCGGGATCGAACAGGCGCATGACGGTCTTTTCGCCGAACGCGGTCGGCATGGTTGAAAGCCGCATCTCCACCTCGCGGCCGCCCGGCGAGCGCATCTTCAGCCGCCCGTCCTGGGGCCGTCGGCGCTCGGCGATGTCCATGCGTCCGAGCGTCTTGATGCGCGCGATCACCGCGCCGAGCACCTGCGTCGGCAGCTCGAACACCTTGTGCAGCACGCCATCGATGCGGAAGCGCACGCGCGAGACGTCACGACGGGGCTCCAGGTGGATGTCGGAAGCCCGTTGCTCGTGCGCGTACGACAGCAGCCAGTCGACGATGCGCACCACGTGGTGGTCGTCGGCGCTGAGATCGCCGCTCGCACCGATCTCGATCAGCTGTTCGAGATTGAGGAGCTTCGAGGTCTCGAGTTTCGAGCGGTCGTCGCGCGCGCGGGCGACCGAACGCGTGACGCCATAGAACTCCATCAGGTAGCGGTTCACGTCGAGCGGATTGGCGACCACCCGCTTGACCTCGCGGCGCAGCAGCTTCGCGATGTCGGCTACCCAGCGCTCGTCGAACGGCTCGCTCGTGGCGATGCAGATCTCGGTGGCGTCGAGAGCGATTGGCAGGATGCGGTAGCGCGAGGCGTACTCCGGCGTCACCACCTGGCCCACGGCAGCGACATCGATCCGGGTGGGATCGATGCGCAGGTGCGGCAACCTGGCGTGCGCGGCCAGCCATTCGGTCATCACCTCGAGCTGGAGCACCGTGCCGGGATGCCGGGCATCGGGCACCTTGGCGTTGGCGATCAGTACCAGCGGATGGATCTCCGCACGCGCGTTGCCGCGCGCCGCGGTGCGCACCCGCTGCGCATCCTCGGGCAGCAACCAGCCGTCGCGCCCGAACATGTGCAGCGTCTCTTCGAGATCCAGCCGGCGGTTCGGCGTGAAGTCATGCGAAGCCGGCTCGAAGGTGGCGGGCACGACGGGAGGCTGGGGATAGGTTGCGACCATGGGCTGCGGAATCGCGACTGCGGCTGCGCCATCCTACCCGCGTCGAATTCCAGCAGGCTCCTGCCGGGTTCATTTTCGACCTCGACGCCTTCGGCGGCATGCTTTTTCCTGTGGTGCGGCTGCAGAACCGCCACCGGCTTCGCCCAAGGCCGGTTCGAGCGGATAAAGTGCGCGTTCCGATTCGCGCGACGCATTGACGATGCAGGGACCGACGTTCCAGGAGCTGATCCGCCGCCTCAACGCCTACTGGGCGGAGCAGGGTTGCGCGCTGCTGCAGCCGTTCGACAGTGAAGTGGGTGCGGGCACCTTCCATCCCGCCACGTTCCTGCGTGCGATCGGGCCGGAGCCCTGGCGCGCGGCATTCGTGCAGCCGTCGCGACGCCCGTCCGATGGCCGCTACGGCAACAATCCGAACCGGCTGCAGCACTATTACCAGTACCAGGTGGTGCTGAAACCGAGCCCCGACAACATCCAGGAGCTGTATCTCGCATCGCTGAAGTCTCTCGGCATCGATCCGCTGGTGCATGACCTGCGGTTCGTCGAGGACAACTGGGAGTCGCCGACGCTCGGTGCCTGGGGTCTCGGCTGGGAGGTCTGGCTCAACGGCATGGAGATCACCCAGTTCACCTATTTCCAGCAGGCGGGCGGTCTCGACTGCAAACCGGTCACCGGCGAAATCACCTACGGTCTCGAGCGCCTGTGCATGTACCTGCAGAGTGTCGACAACGTGTTCGACCTGGTGTGGACTCGCGGACCGCAGGGCCAGGTCACCTACGGCGACGTGTTCCTTCAGAACGAGGTCGAGCAGAGCGCCTACAACTTCGAGCACGCCGACACCCAGGAGCAGCTGAAGCGATTCGACGCCTGCGAGATCGAGGCGATGAAACTGGTGGCGCTGAACCTGCCCCTGCCCGCCTACGACCAGGTGTGCCAGGCCTCGCACGCCTTCAACCTGCTCGATGCCCGGCGCGCGATCGGCGTGACCGAACGCCAGCGCTTCATCCTGCGCGTGCGTGCACTTGCCAAGGCGGTGGCCGAAGGTTATTACGCCCAGCGTGAGCGCCTCGGGTTTCCGGGGCTTTCGGAGCGCGCGCCATGAGCCGGCCCGCGCCCCTGCTGCTCGAGATCGGGACCGAAGAACTGCCTCCCGGCTCTGTCGGCACCCTCGCGGAATCCCTGCTCGCGAATCTCTGCGCGGAGCTCGCATCGCTCGGCGTCGCCAACGACCGCAAGCGCGCGCGGGCGCTGTGGACGCCGCGTCGCCTGACCGTCCAACTCGACGCAGTGGCGCCGAC